>NZ_JAYUPA010000644.1:0-4086 GCF_043760365.1 Armatimonas sp. | reverse complement strand
TTGGTAGGAGCGCACAAATCCACTCCCGTTCCATAGCAAGAGTAGTGGCTACGTCGAGCGTTGCTGGCGAGGGCTGCCACGTGGAAGACACCGGGTATTGCTGTCAGCGGGTGATTAAACACGCGGCTGGTTTCGACGCCGACCCACCGGCCCTGTGGATCCCACCCGGAGGTATAGGGAACATTCACAGTACCGCTATGCTGGAGGGGGCAGTTTTCGTTCCCTGCAGCGAACACGAATAGGATACCTTTTCCACGCCGTCCCCCAGTTCGGGCGAGTTCGCGGATGCGCGACAGGACCTGGGTTCCGAAACTCATTGTGGGAGAATTGCCCCATGAGTTGGAAATGATGTCCACCCTATCGGCGAGATAATCCAGCACCTCGCGAAAGTGGGAGTCGTCGAAGAGCAGGCCACCATCCAAAGAGGATATCCACTTAATGGGGAAGAGCCGACAACCGGGCGCGGCACCGACTGTAGCGAGTCCGTCTGCTTCGGCGGCGATCACCCCCGCGCAGCAAGTGCCGTGGTTCCGTCCGGGCTCATACATCCGTGCCGGATCTGCACCAGGATCCGTATGGCGCGTCAGACGATAGCGGGGATTTTGCGGCGGAGTGGGCGCTGAGTACACCGAGTAGGCCCACCCCGCGAACTTGGATGGTCCGTTGAAGTCTTGATGGTCAAGGCGACAGCCATCGTCGGTGACGGCGACTATGACATCCGCGCTCCCCATGCTATCAAGGAGGAGCCACGCGGCCTCACAGCGGCTGGACGAGCGCGGATCCACGTCCGTGCTGGCTGACCTACCGTGCAGGTGCCACTGGTTAGGGTAGGAGCCGTCGCGTGGGAGGGCTAAGGCAGTGAGCGACACGCGGTACACCAAATCGTTCTCTGCAATATCTATCAAGTCCACGCGCTTCTCCGTCAATTCCACCACCAGTTTGTTCGGGTTCATGCCAGTGGCGTCTGTCAACTGAGCAACTATCTCAGTGTCCGAATACCGCTCTGATAGGATCAGGCCGTATTGTCCAAGGAAACCTGCCAATTCAGCGTCACCGAGCGGCATCTTGAAACGCAGATAGACCCTATCAGTAATCAGAAATTCCTGATCGCTTTCCGCCTCACGGTATGCATGATGGGTGGGGGCAAGGGGGCGGGCACGCGCCATCTCGGCCTCAAACCGTTCGGGCTGGGTGACAACACGCGAGATACCCGGGCCGAGGAGCAAGGCATCATGCAACCCGACTCGCTCCAGTTCTTGAGCATCCGTGCGTACGATGAACTGGTTGTCCTCTTTATACAAGGCGATTTTTTCGCCATTACGGTAGGTATAGACAGAAGCATTTTTGCGTGGCATCATCGTTCTCCGTCGCCCGGCGAAACACGGTTCGGGCGTAATAGTTGTTGGGGAGACTGTAGTTCTGCGCAGCTTTTCGAGAACGCTATAGTCGCCCTGTTACCAGTAAAGAGGGGAAACAACGGGTGGGTATTACACCTTTGCAAAAAATAAGTGAGTATAGCTTCTGGTATCGCTAGGGTATCTCATCTGTAGAAATGTCAATCAATTGGAGGAAAGCAACTAGGCGATACGGAATTCCATCCTGAAGTTCAATGCAAAACCCGGTCTGGAAAATCTCGCTGTTCGGAATCGTGCGTGTTGAGCGCAATGACGTTGTGACAACCCGTTTTAGAACCAGCAAGACTGGGGAATTGCTAGCCTATCTCGCCAGTAACCAGCGTCACCCGCACCGGCGCGAGACGCTGGCACAGTATCTCTGGCCTGATTCGCCTCCCGATGTGGTGCGGACCAGCTTGCGCACTGCTATTGCCTCACTGCGTCGCCAGTTGGAACCAGGGCCGCAGGGGGAGAGCCTCCTGCTAGTCACGCCGACGACGATTGCTCTGAACCTTGGGGTCGTCTCTATTGACGTTGTGGAATACGAGCGGGCTTGGCGGGCGGCTTCTACAATCACAGTCCCTGCAATGTCTGATGAGGAGAAACTCCGGAGTCTGGAGTGGGCAGTTGCTCTGTATCAGGGCATCTTCCTTGAAGGATACCCGGGCGGCAGCTGGTTAGACAACGAGCGGGCGCGTCTCGGTATGTTACACAACGAGGTTCGCCTTTCGCTCCTGCGCCTTTTAGAGCGAAGCGGACGTCCCGACGCTGCCCTTCCCCTCGCACAAAGCCTGGTACACGATGACCCTCTGTTGGAAGAGGCCCACGCGGTTTTAATGCGCCTCTACGCGGCGCATGGACGAACGGCAGCGGCTCTGAGACAGTACAGAACCTTGAAGCGAACCTTGCAACGCGAGGTGGGCGAGCCTCCGTCTGAGGAGATGATGCGCCTTGCACGGACGCTCCGAAAGGGTGGAAAGACATACGCCCCACCAGCGCCTGCCTCCGCACATCCCCCCACCCCCTTGCCCTCTGCCACGCCGCTCCTAAAAGAACACCGCTTTCCGGTGGTTCTCGGCACACTGTACGGCAGAGAGGAGGAAGCCGAAAAGGTGCTGGGCCTGCTACGCGGCGCGTATCGGTCTCTTGACACAGGATTGCGGCAGGTAACCCTCACCGGTACTGGTGGCGTGGGAAAGACTCGGCTCGCGCTGGAAATTGCGCGACGTGCGACGAGTGAGTATGCCGGGGTCTATTTTGTACCACTGGCAGGACTTACCTGGGGAGAAAGTGCGACGGAGCAGATGCTCGCCGCCATTCTGCAAGCACTTCGTGAGCAGCCATCGCCTCAAATTGCCCTGCGCGAACAGGTCATCCATTCGTTAAACCGACGCCCAGCCAGTTTGCCGCTACTTATGGTGCTGGATAACTTTGAGCAACTCCTTTCCGCAGATATATCCGCGCCGCCTGCGAAAGGCGATCCAGGAGAGTGTGTCGCCTATCTACTGAACCACGCGTCGCATCTTCGTTGCGTCGTGACATCCCGCCGACAACTGCGTCTACCAGATGAACACATCGTTGCGCTTTCTCCGCTTGCTGTGCCCTTCCCTGGCTGGGAGTTGGAGCGCATCCGTGACTCGCCCAGTGTCCGCCTTTTCGTAGATCGAGCGCGGGTAAGACAGGTGGATTTCGCCGTGACAGCCCGTAATGCCGCGATTCTGGCGGAAATCTGCTCGGCCCTGGAAGGCGTTCCATTGGCAATCGAACTGGCGGCGGCGCGGGCATATCTCATACCAATTACGGAGATGCGGAACCACCTTCAAACTCCCTTCGAGTTTCTAGTAGATCCGTCCCGCCCTCGCCAACGTCAGGATGTCCGCCACCTGACTCTACGAAATACGATTGCCTGGAGCTACCGTCTACTAACGTCTTCGCAAAAAGATTTGTTTGCCCGTTTGTCAGTCTTTAGTGGGTTCGATATTAGCAGTGTAGCGACGCTTCTAGGACTGGACGAAAAATCGATGTTGGAAAGCATCGAAGACCTGCGGGAATCCTCTCTGGTCGAAGCCGGGCCGGGCGAAGCACCGGGCCGCTTCCGGATGCTGGAGGCCATTCGTGAGTTTGCCGCGCAAGAATTGGGCGTGACGGAGACGCGGGAACTGCGCCAACGGCACGCTGAATACTTCCTGAATCATGCGCGCAAAGCGATTGAGGCATCGCGCGGGCCAGATCAGGCGCTTTGGCTCGCCCGTTTAGACGACGATGTAGACAATCTGCGTACCGCACTAGGCTTCTCTATCGGGTCGGAATTAGGGCACCGCTTGACCGCCGCGTTGCACCATTTCTGGTATGTAAGAGGCCACCTGAATGAGGGACGACGCTGGATGCGACAGGCACTGGCAACATACCCAGAACCTCCCGATATACTCCTCTCGGGAACATTGAATGCACTAGGCGTTTTCGCGTGGACCCAGCGGGATTTTGACGAGGCGCAGAAGCACTTCGCAACGGCTCTGCTCGTGCGGGAGAAAGCGGAAGATCCTGTGGGGATCGCGGGTGTGCACAATAATATGGGAATGCTTGCCTTACAGCGCGGGGATCTTTCGGCGGCGGCCTTCCACCTAGACACGAGCATCACGTTGTTCCGAACGACGGATCACTCTGCCCAACTTGCTCACGCCCTCTATAACAG
>NZ_JAYUPA010000643.1:0-4088 GCF_043760365.1 Armatimonas sp. | reverse complement strand
CCTGGATTGTCCGCTCGTCTTCTTCCGTGAACCCACCGGGTTTTTCGGTGAGGTAGATACTCCCCAAGACTGTCTGATCGTAGCGTATAGGAACCCCGAGGAAGCTCTCCATGGGGGGATGGTGTGCAGGAATTCCAGCAGAGCTCGCGTGCTGGCTTAGTTTTTCCAGTCGGAGGGGGGTCTCGCGCTGGAGGAGGAGCCCTAAAATACCCACGCCGCGTGGCTTGGCCCCGATGGCTTCCATCTCGCTGGGTGTCAGACCAGCCGTCAGAAACTCCTCCAGACTCTCTCCGCCCGCCCGGGCCACCCCGATGGCGCAGTAGCGCGCCCCGATAAGCTGTCGTGCCGCCTCCGCAAACTGCTGGAGCGCCTCTTCGCCGGTCTGGCTGGCAAGAATCTCGGTGTGAATACGATCCGCCACCCCTCGGAGACGTGCGCTCGCGCTGACCTGCTCCTGGAGTACTTCTAGCTGATTGTCACTCACCGGATGCTATTGTACCGCGCCACAACTCCCGCTCAGAGGGCGAGTGGCCAGGAAATCGAGCCACATCTGTGGGGAGTGCAGGGTAGCGGCTCAAGATTGCTTCGGGAAGCGCGACGGGTAGTTGACACTGGATCACCCAGCTTCTCTCACGAAGCGCGAGGGTAAGAGCACTCTCTGCGTCCTCTGTTCGTAGCCGTGCCAGAAACGCCGAAAAGCTGGGTGCATACTCCGACCAGAGTCGCTCTTTCCACGGCGAATCTTCAGGGTCTTCGGAGTACTCAATATTCCAGTAGAGCACTGGGTAGTCGCCGCTTTCTGTGGGGCGGGTGAGGTCGTAGCAAAAGACACTTCCTCCAGCATCCACGGCAAACGGCAGGCGCGTCTTCTCTGAAACGCCCTCGATAAAGCGGCTCAGGAAGCTAACTTGATCGGCAAAATCCAGCGCATCGCCGGTGCCGATCCCGAAGAGTCGGACGGAGAGAAAGCCCAGTTCACCGTCGTTGGTGTGGTGAAGAAATGTCTGATGATCTGGTGGCAAGCTGGCTAAAATTGTTTTCAGCCTTCCGCGGTACTAATCGTCCAGTCCTCACACCGGAGATTGGGCACTTTGCTGTAGTCACGGAGGTTTCGTGTGAGTATGGTGGCTTGGTTTGCGAGGGCAATAGAGGCGATTTTTAAATCCATGGTGCCGATGCGCACCCCGGCTTTTCGAAGCCGCTCGAACTCTGAAGCTGCCCGTGTATCAAAATCTACGACAGGAATCACCCGAAAGCGTTCGATATGCCGACTTAGGCGCTGGTATCCGGTGACCTGTAGCTCCATTGTCTTTGCCTGCGCGATCCACGCAAGCCAGCCGCGCATCTGCTCCTCGTAGGTCACGATGGTTACCGCCACTTCATCGGGGCGAACCAGAAGCAGGCGCTCCGTCATCCGGCGAGCTTCGGGCGTGTCACGATCCAGCAGGCTCTGGCAGTCCGTGTCCAACAGGTACATTATTCCGTTATTTCTTTATCCACGGAATCACGCCAGACACGCCCGAGACGCATTGCCTCATCGTAGATTGGATCGTCCTTAAAAGTGCCGCGCACTTGCTCCCACCAGGGGCGTACCACCTCCGTTCTCTCTACTTTCTGGCGTAACTTTTCTAGGGTTTCCTCAAGAGACAACACACGCTTTTCTAGCTCGATAACTGTCATATTCGTATTTTATCGGAACAGAGTTACTCAATCCACCACCGATGCACAGGCCATCTCTAAAACTCTACGCAGGCCGTCGTCGCCGCCTAGCGAGCCGTCGTGGAAGAGGCTACGGGGCGTTGGCTTCCAGTTGTCTCGGCTGGTGTCCTGCGGGGGCTGCGGGATCTTGGTGTAGGTTGGGTCGTACTGCCCGTTGCTGCCGCCCATTTTGTAGAGCACTAAATCCAACGATGGCACGACATAGAGACAGAAGCCACCCGCGCCGGACTTCCAGAACGCGTCTCGGGGCGCCCCCGCGACATGGCCATCGGCGTTGTGCTCGAACTGCAAGCTGAACGGGGAGTGCGGGTTGTAGGGCAGCATCTTGTTGCAGAGGGCGAGATACTCCGGCGGGACGATTTGCTTATCCCCCCAGCGTCCACCACGTGCCAGGCAGTAGGCAAAGCGCACGGCATCGGTGGCGTGGAGCGCGGTGCTGCCCGCACCGTTGGCATGCGGCATGAGAAAGTCGCCGCGCTGGAGGCAGTAGTCCCAGGCTCCCCAGCCCTGCAGCTTGGCAAGGCGCGTGTCAATGTAGTCCTTGAGGTCCATGCCCGTGATGCGACGCAAGACCATTGAGGCAATATGCGGGGCGGGCGACGAGTACGAGTAGCCCTTGCCCGGATCGGTCCACAGGGGAGTTCGTAGCGACGACTGATCCAAGTTCCGAATGTCCTGGCCCGGCACCGGAGTGAGTGGCACGATCTTGCCCTCCGCAAAGCCTGGGCTGCTGCCCTCTCCATGAAAGCCTGCTGACATACACAAGAGCTGCCCCAGAGTGATCTCGCCCTTGCGCGGGTCGTCGAGCGGGAACGCTTCGGGGAGAAACTCGGGGGTGAAGACTTTCGTATCTAGCCCCTGCGGGATCTTACCCTTGAACTCCTTGAGCATGATGCCACAGGCAATACTCGTGAAGCACTTTCCCGTCGAGGCCATGTCCGGGTTGCAGTTGCGACTCGCTCGGCCCGCGTAGTTCTCGGAGACCAGCCAGCCGCGCCGGACGATCACCAGCCCCGAGTTGGCGCTACAGTGCTGACACTGCTCCCACGCCTGCTCCAGCCGGGTCTTGTCCACGCCCGCGCGCTGCCGAAGCGCCTTCGCCTCTTTGAGGGTTCGCCAGCCACCGGCACTATCCGGCGGTGGAAAGTAGTTATCCATGCGGCGATTGTACCAAAATTGTGCTATCCTGACAGGCAAGGAGAACAGTCGTATGCCTGTAATGGTGGAGGGGAACGGATGAGTGATTTGTACGAGGGGGCGGAACTGACACTCGACGAAAACCTCGATGGGTTGCGGGAGTGGATGAAAAGCCTACAGGAAAAGTGGCCTGAGGAACCTGAGGAAGAGTTGTTTCCCCCGCCTGTCGCCGAGGAGCGGGTCGTTGCTTTTGAGCGAAAATACGGCTTTATGCTTCCTGAGGAGCTACGTGCCATCATCACACAGATCAGTGATGGACTGAACCTCTGGCTCCCGTTGGACGAGTGGGAGAGTCCTCCGGAGGTGATGGGACGCTGGCTCAAGGCGGAAAATATCGCTCTCCCCTTCGTTCCCGAGGAAGTCTACGACTGCTCCTACTTCCCTGACGAAGAGCTAGAAACCTTAGAAAATGCCCCTGCGTACCAGGCGTTTGAAAACAGCTTTAAGCAGCTACAAGATGTCTTGGTCAAAGGAACTCTCTGGCTGGCCGGAGATCTGGATCTTGGCTGTGGGTACTTTCTGGTCGTGACGGGAAACACTCGGGGAAGACTCTGGAAAATTACACAAGACGTTGGCATGGATGCCTCCTATACCGTTCGCTTGGTTTGCCTGGGTTCTCTCTTTAATGCTATTGAAAACATGGAAGAGGAGCAATAGAGAACAAGTAGAATGCTCTATGCAACTTATTGAATCGGATAGACAGGAGAACAGTCGTATGACCAACTTGATGGAAAGAACTAAGACCTATCAGCGTTTCCCTCCCGAGCGCGTGATCGGCACGATGAGTGTTGAGGAGTGGGTGGCACTTTTGAAGCACTCTAAGCAAAAGTCGAACTATATCTGCGGGGAGGTGGTCGAAGTGGCAGGAGCAAGCCCAGAGCATAATCAAATTGCCATGAACTTTGGACGTGCCTTGGGCAACGTGCTGGAAGCTACTGAGGTGAACTGCGATGTTCTCGGAAGCGACCAGAAGGTTTCTGTGACATCAGGGATCTACTACTTTCCCGACTTGTGCGTTGTTTGTGGCGAGTGGAAGGTGGACTTGCACGATGCACTCCAGAACCCCTGCGTGGTTGTGGAGGTGCTCAGCCACAGCACCGAGGCCGATGACCGCACCGATAAGTTTCGGGAGTACCAGCAGATCACGACGCTACGTCACTACATTCTCATTG
>NZ_JAYUPA010000642.1:0-4093 GCF_043760365.1 Armatimonas sp. | reverse complement strand
AGTCCGGCGATGCGGGCGATATGGAGGAGCGCTTTTTCAAGCAAGGCCATGCGCGCTTTTTGGCCCATAACTGCGAAAAAGAACTCTACCAGCTTTGCTTAAAAGGCAACCAAGTTTTCACGCTCGCCAGCGATGGTATTGTAAAACTGCTCGATCTCACCACCCAGCACGAAGTACGCAGCTTCGGTCAGAGTGGGGACTTCACGTTCTGCCTAGATGCCGACCTTGCCGCACAGAAAATCGCAGTAGGCGGCTTCGACGGCACCGTGCGAATTTTCGAGATTGCGACAGGGCAGCAGAAACGGGCCTTTTCTGCCCGGCCTGTGTCAAACCTCGCGCAGCGCCGCTAAAAAACTCTGCACCACGGGCTTCCAGTCGAAGCGCGTGTCGTAGAGCCGCTTGCCGCCCGCCCCAATACGCTGGCGCAGCTCGGGGTCACGAATCAGCTTTAAAGTCTGCGTGGCAAAAGCCGTATTGTCCCCGACGGGCGCAAGCAGGAGCGCCTCCCCATTCGCCTCACGCAAGAGAGTGTCCGTATTAATCCCATCAGTTCCCACCGTCGCGATTCCGTGCTGAAGGCTGGTCATCAGCGAGGTTCGCCGCGTGGAGACTCCATCGGTAAAGGCAGCAAGATAGACATCCATTGCGGAAAAACGCCGAGAAACCTCCTCAGCGGGAAGCGGCCCCTCGGAGCAAAGTGGCTCCAGCTCCCCCAGAGCCTCCCGTACTGCCGCACCATCGGGTCCGATATAGAGCAAGCGGGCATTTACCCCGCTTTGCCGTGCATCTCTAAGAGTCGAAGCCACCAAGGGAAGGAGACGAGAAATATGTGCGGTTCCAAAAAAACCTACGGCCACGGTATCTTCAGGAATCGCGAGGCGCTGACGAGCTTCGATGCGCTCAATCGCAACATGTGGCATTGTTGAAGCAACCGGTAGGTGGTGAACCGGGATTTTTTTGAACCAGCCGCGCGCATGATCCGCCCAAACTTGGATCGAGACGAAGAACAGATCCGCCGTGTGGCCCAAATTCCAGTACTGCGGCACCTGCCAGGTGGCCATAACCGTGAAGCGCCAGCTTACCCAACGCGGGACAAAGTTCTCATGGGTCATCACTGCCAAGCGTGTTTTCGGACAGCGGCGCTTTAGCTCCCGCAGAGTTGGGACAAGCTGGGGTGCGTAGCCACGCTTGCCGTAGAGAAACGGATTGTACTGAAGCAAGACCCAGTCGGGCTGTCGGGCAACAATCGGCTCCAGAATCGCCCGGATACCATCGGGTGTGTCCACTGAGAAGCAGGGGAGAATCGGGACAGTGGCGATCGGATCGTAGGTGGGGCCGGTGGGGACGAGTAAGCGAACCTCTGCGGAGTGTGCCAGCTCTTCGCAAAACAGGGCAGTGTAGTGCCCGATGCCATCGAACTGGGGCGGCAGGGCGGTATTGATTACGTCTATCGTCATGCGGTTCGGGTCAGGGGCAGGCGTGCGAGCAGCTCCGCAGTCGCGGGGCCGTGCGGGATCAGGCCGCCACTACGCAGAGTGCGCTCGGTGTGGAGAAGAGCTATTTTTTCCTCGGGCGCGAGTGGGGTAAGTAAATAGGCAAGCGGATCGCCCACTTCCTTGCGCCAGAGCCCGTGGCAAAGTTTCACCAGTGGCTCAGGGGCACTGTTAAGGACATCGCTGAGACGTCCCCGCGTTTCCAGGAGCCGGTGGAGCGGCAGGCCAGAGCGTAGCAGGCTGGCGTGGGCATGTACATCTCCACTCTCACTCAGCGGGGCGTAGACCGCGCGGCAGCGTGCCTGGAGGAGCCGCGGGTTTCGATGGTAGGCAGCGACCAGATCACGGCCAGAGCCCGTCACCACAAGAGCCACTTTCGCCCGGTTTGTCTCTAGCTCCGAGAGTAAGAAGCTCACGCCCTGCTGCGTCTCGACCGGCTGGTTCAGTGCACGGTCGGCCTCAGTGCGCAGCTTACTCTGGAGCCCACTGAGCGCCAGAACGCTGCGTCCCGTGAGGTAGTTGAGCTGGTGCACCGTCCGAAACCCCGCCGAGCCAACTGCCGTGTCGAGAATCACGCCGCGTAGCTCAAGCTCCGGCTGGGCATAAAGGCAGGCAAGCTCCAGCGCATCGGCGAGCTCGTCGGTGCCGTCTGTGCAGTAGATTACGGGAAGGCGCTTGCCGGGCAGTTGCTTGAAGCCAGGTAAGTGCGGCCCCACCAGCTCTGCCGCTGATTTGATTGAGGTACCCAGTAGCCCGCGCCTTGAAACTGCTTCTTGACTCATATTTCTGACACTCTACTATACCGCAGCCGATCCAACACTACCGCGAAAACAATCACCGCGCCGGTAAGCAAGCGCTTGAGGGGCTCTTGAACGCCAAGCTGTGCCAGGCCATTACCGAGAATCGCCAGCACCAGCACCCCCAAAAACGTCCCAAGCACCGAGCCGCGCCCGCCTGTCAGGCTGGTTCCTCCAATAACGACGGCAGCAATAGCGGAAAGTTCCATTCCCGTCCCCGCGTTGGGGTCCGCGCTAGAGAGCCGCGCCGCATTAAAGAGCCCGCCCAGCCCCGCTAGTGCCCCGGCGATGGCAAAGACCGTGATCTTCAGCCGCGCCACCGGGATGCCCGAGAGATAGGCCGTTTGTTCACTTCCGCCAATCGCATAGAGATTTCGCCCAAACACGGTCCGAGAGAGAACTCCCTGCGCCAGCACCACAGCGGAAATCGCCCACCAAAACGGCGGCGTGAGGCCTAGAATCCCGCCGTCGGTGAGCTTCTCGACCGGGCCGCCCAGATACTGCGTGCGCGAGTCGGTGAGCAAATAGGTCGCTCCGCGCGCCGCCTCTAGCATGCCCAGAGTCACAATAAACGACGGTAAACGAGGCAGAACCGTGACAAGGCCATTGAGAAATCCTGCGATAAGCCCCGCAGAAATCCCAAACAGCGCAGCGAGAGGTAACGGGAGCTGCCAGCGGAGCAGCGCGAGCCCGAGAACCGCGCTGGCGAGGCCCAGAATACTGCCTACGGAGAGATCAATGCCGGCGATCAGAATCACAAAAGTCATCCCAACAGCGACCAGCGCTGCCTCAGGGAGCTGATTGGCAATTGTCAGAAACGTTGTCGGAGTGAGAAAAGTCGGGGAGCGCCAGGAAAAGAAGCCACTGAGAAGCGCTATCGCCGCTAAAAGACCGCCCACATGGACGTGGGTGGCTCCGCGGGGCGGTTGGCGTTTCGCCACAAAGTCGCTCCGCGACATGCTACTTGAGCGTTTCGGCGGTGACGAGATCTACGGGCGTCTCTTTATCTACTGGGGTAGCTTTCTTGGAGAGCATTTCGAGGGCGTAGTCAATCCCAAACGCCGCGAGCTGGTCGCCGTGCTGGTCCACGGTGCAGAGAACGCTGCCAGATTTGATGAGCGCTTGAGTGGCTCCAATGTTATCGAAACCAACGATTAGTATCTTGCCCGTCTTGCCCGCGGCTTTCACGGCAGCGACAGCGCCTAGGGCCATGGAATCGTTGGCGCAGAGCAGGGCTTTGATGTCCGGGTGTGCCGTGAGCATTGCGGCGGCGAGCCTGCTGGCCTGGTCGGTCTCCCAGTTGGCAGATTGGCTGTCGGCGATGACGAGCCCCGCTTGCTTTATCGCGTCCTCGAAGCCCGCCTTACGCTGCTGTGCATTGAAGGCCGTGGGGGCTCCCTCAATAATGGCGACTTTATCGCCCGCCTTGAGCTTGGTGGCGAGATAGTCCCCAGCCAGCTTCGCGCCCTTTCGGTTATCGGGGCCAACAAAGGGTACCGTGAGCTTCTTCTCTTTCATGACAGCGGCATCAAAACGATTATCAATATTCACTACCACAATTCCAGCGGCGGCGGCTTTCTGGCAGATAGAGACAAGCGCTTTAGAGTCCGCAGGGGCAACCACAATCGCGGCGACTTTCTGCCCAATCATCTGCTCAATAAGCTGCTGCTGCTTAGCGATATCTTGCTCATCTTTGATGCCATTTGAGATTAATTTATATTTATCCTCATTAACTTGCTCATGCTTCTTCGCGCCCTCCTCCATGGTCTTGAAGAACTCATTGGCCAGTGATTTCATCACCAG
>NZ_JAYUPA010000641.1:0-4100 GCF_043760365.1 Armatimonas sp. | reverse complement strand
GATCTACCGTGAAGGCCCACTCAAAGCCGCGCGGCAGGTGAACGCCGACTCGAAAGACCCCAAGCCCTGGGGCAATCGCAGCTACAACGAGACGCTTCGTGTGAAGGAGCAGTTCCCCGTCGCGTTTCGTGTGCTCCAGGAGATGTACCCGCAGGGTTTTGGCATCACGCTCCCCACCTTCGAGCTCTACGACACGAAGACCGACCCCGATGAGCTGACCAATCTCGCCGAGGAGCCCGTGCAGCAAGCCAATCGCAAGCGTCTCACGGAGCTACTCCAGAGCTGGGTGCGCGAGACAAAAGACAAAATCTCTCCTCCCCAGCCCTCCCGGGTACCCTCTGGGTGTGGGCAGTCGTTCCTCCTTGGGAAAGGAGGGAGCCAGAGGGTGGATTTTTCCCCTTTCCCAGCGAAGAATGAGCGCCCGGGAGAGGGGCTAGGGGAGAGGTTAAGGACAACCCTATGATCCCTGTGACACACTCCGCCCCGCCACCCAATATCGTCTTTGTGCTAATTGACGACATGGGCTATGCCGATCTCTCTTGTTATGGCAACACGCTTGCCAAGACCGAAAATATTGACAAACTTGCCCGAGAAGGTGTGCGCTTTACGCAGTTCTATGTCAGCGCCCCGATCTGCTCGCCGTCGCGTACGGGCCTGCTGACCGGGCAGTATCCCCAGCGCTGGCGCATCAACTCGTTTTTGGAGACCCGTGCCTCCAACACGAAGCGGGGGATGGCGCAGTGGCTGGATGTCAAAGCGCCGAGTGTGGCGCGGGAGCTGCAAAAGGCAGGCTACACAACCGGGCACTTTGGTAAGTGGCACCTGGGCGGCCAGCGCGATGTGGGCGATGCGCCGCTGATCACCGAGTACGGCTTTGATGCCTCACTCACGCAGTTCGAGGGCCTCGGTGATCGGATTTTGCCACTGCTCGATGCCTACGATGGCAAGCCGCCTCGGAAGCACGCACTGGGCAGTGACAATCTGGGGCGCGGGAATATTACGTGGCTGGAGCGCTCGAAGGTGACGGGTGCGTTTGCCAGCCGGGCGCAGGCATTTATGACGGAGGCGCGGGCCAAGAACAAGCCGTTTTTTGTGAACCTCTGGCTGGATGATGTCCACTCGCCGTTTTTTCCTCCCAAATCCCTGCGCGGCGATGGCGGCAAAAAGACACTCTACAACGCCGTGGTGCAGGACATGGACCGCCAGCTCGGGCCACTGCTAGAGTATATTCGCACGGTTCCTAACACCCTCGTGATCGTCGCCAGCGACAATGGTCCCGAGCCTGGTGCAGGCTCAGCGGGGCCGTTTCGTGGGCAAAAGGGAAATCTCTACGAGGGCGGCATCCGCGAGCCGCTGATTGTCTGGGGCCCTGGGCTGGTCAAGCCGGGCGTGGTCAATGAGAAAACCGTGGTCACGTCGGTGGACCTGTTCCCATCGCTACTGGCACTGGCAGGCAAGCCGCAGGCGCATGACGGCGAGAATCTGAGTGACGCACTTCTGGGTAAAAAGCAGCCGCTTCGTCGCCGCCCGATCTTCTGGAAGCGCCCCCCGGATCGCCCTGGCCCTAGTGCCAGCGAGCGCTTTCCGGATCTGGCCGTACGTGAGGGCGACTGGAAGCTCCTGTGCATGACCGATGGCACCGCGCCGCAGCTCTACGATCTGAAGAGCGACCCCAGCGAAACAATAAACCGGGCAAGTGAGCAGCCCGAGCGTGTGCGTCAGCTCACCGAGAAGCTTCTCGCCTGGAACAAATCTCTCCCCTGAAATTGGTATACTGACCAAGAACGGAGCTGTGATCATGGAACGCAAAAAAGCATCGGACTTTCCGCAAGAGCTACTGGAGCTCTTTGACCGCTATGTGCACGGAGGCATTGACCGCCGGACATTTCTCGAAGGGGCGCAGAAGTTCGCCACCGGCGCGGTCACGGCGACCATGCTCTGGGAGAGCCTGCGGCCTAACTACGCTTGGGCGCAGCAAGTCCCCAAAGACGATAAGCGCATCAAGACCGAAGTTGTCACGGTTCCCTCACCCAAGGGGAATACAAATATCAAGGGCTATCTGGCCAAGCCCGCGAAGGCAAAAGGCAAGCTGCCCGTGATTCTGGTGATCCACGAGAACCGGGGGCTCAATCCCTATATCGAGGATGTCGCGCGGCGGCTGGCGACCGAGAACTTTATCGCATTTGCCCCCGACGGCCTCACATCGCTGGGCGGCTACCCCGGTGACGATGAAAAAGGCGGAGCGCTCTTTCGCACCGTAGACCGGGCCAAGATGAGTGAGGACTTTATCGCGGCGGCACGCTGGCTGAAGGCACTGCCTGAGAGCAACGGCAAGCTCGGCGCGGTGGGCTTTTGTTTCGGCGGTGGCGTGGTCAACATGCTGGCGGTGAAGCTGGGGGGCGAGCTAGCGGCGGGCGTCCCGTTCTATGGCTCACAGCCCTCAGCGGAAGACGCGGCAAAGATCAAGTCGCCCTTGCTCATCCAAAATGGGGGGCTAGATAAGCGTATCCTCGACGGTGCCCCCGCCTTTGAGGCGGTCCTCAAGGCCAACCAGGTTCCCTTCACCGCGCATGTGTACGAGAATGCCAACCACGGCTTCCACAACGACACCACGCCGCGCTACGACGAAGCTAGTGCCAAGCTCGCCTGGAAACGCACACTGGAGTTCTTCAATAAGTACACGCGGAGCTAGATGAAAAACTATCTCCTGGCTGCGCTTGTGGCACTGCTTACCACGTCGGTGTTTGCACAGGCCCCATCGCCAAAACTGAACGTGCTCTTTATCGGTGTGGACGATCTTAATGCCTGGGTGGGGCATCTGGGAGCGAACCCGCAGACTAAGACACCCAATATTGACCGGCTTGCCAAGATGGGCGTCACGTTCACGCGGGCCTACTGCGCCGCCCCGGTCTGCAACCCCAGCCGTGCCGCGCTGATGTCGGGCCTGCGTCCAGGAACGACGGGCGTCTACGACAATGGCGAGCCGTGGCAGCCAGTGATTTCGAAAGAGCAGACCCTCACCACGCAGTTCCTTAAGGCGGGCTACGAGGTCTTTGGAGCGGGCAAGATCTACCACGCCAACGTCCACCGGCCCGGGGAGTGGAGCGACTACTCCGTGCCTATCGAGGGCAAGCAGACCCCGCATCCGTCAGCGAAGAACGATGGCGTGGGCGGTATTAAGTTTCAGCCCCTCACCGACGACTCGCACACGTCGGATGAGGCGATCATGGACTACGGGATCAAGCATCTTAGTCAAAAGCACGACAAGCCGTTCTTTCTGGCGGTCGGGGTGCACAAGCCACACATGCCCTGGAACGTCCCCAAAAAGTACTACGATAGGTTTCCGCTAGAGAGCATCCAGCTTCCTCCCACCCAGAAAGACGATCTCCGCGATGTACCGGCGGGCGGGATAAAAATGGCCAAGCCCAAGGGCGACCACGTGGAGATGCTGGCGAGTGGCCGCTGGAAAGAAGCAGTGCAGGGCTATCTGGCAGCAATTTCCTACTGCGACGATCAAGTGGGCAGAATCTTAGACGCCTACGACAAGTCGCCGGAGAAGAAAAACACCATGATTGTCTTCTGGGGCGATCATGGCTGGCACCTGGGCGAAAAAGAGCACTGGCGCAAGTTCGCACTCTGGGAGGAAGCCACACGCGCGCCATTTATCTGGGTCGTACCAGGCGTCACCAAGCCTGGCGGCATGAGCACACGCACCGTTGACTTTATGAGCATCTACCCTACCCTCTGCGAGCTAGCCGCAATCCCCACACCCCCGCATAACGAGGGCAAGAGCATCCGCTCGCTTCTGGCCAACCCGAAAGCCGCCTGGGACACCCCCGCCATCACGACCTATGGCCGCAATAACCACGCCGTTCGCACCGAGAAGTGGCGCTATATCCGCTACGCCGACGGTGGCGAGGAGCTCTACGATCACGAGAAAGATCCGCATGAGTGGATGAACTTAGCGAGCAAGCCCGAGCTTAGCAGCGTGAAAGCCGAGCTCGCCAAGTGGCTCCCCAAGATAAACAGGCCTGAGGCAAAGCGTGGTAATAACGGAGGCGATGGCGAGTGAAGTGTTACCAATGTGAAAGTAAGCACGC
>NZ_JAYUPA010000640.1:0-4101 GCF_043760365.1 Armatimonas sp. | reverse complement strand
ATCTCGACGCGGCTCCGGCGCAGGCATGTGATGTCGAGCGGATCGGGCCGTACCAGCTCTACTTTCGCCGCGACTCGGACATGCCCGAGATTTCCTATGCACGCCCGGTGCGTGGGGAGCGACCGGGAACCCAGGGCGACATCGCGGCCATGCGTGCGGCGTTTCTCGCACGGGGTCGCCGTCCGCGCTGGGAGTATCTGGAGGAGCTGAACCCGGAGCTGGCGGCGCAGCTTATTGAGGCGGGATTTCCCGCGCCCACACCGTGTCCTTTGCAAGTCGTGACGGCGGAGAGCTTTCGCCCTGAGGCAAGTGTCCTTGCCGAGGTACGTGCCATGACGCTTTCGGAAGCGCAATCTGTCGAGGCAGTGATCACCGCTGCGTATGGAGGAAATCCCGCCGAGGCCGATGGCGCGATGCTTCGTGGGATGCTGGAGCGGGGCGCGTGCGTAATCGCGGCCTTTGTGGACGGCAAGCCCGTGGCGGCGGGCGGGCACTCGCCCGTGGGACAGACGACCGAGGTGGCAGGAATCGGCACGGCATTGGAGTGGCGGCGCAAGGGCTTGGCGGGCGCCATCACCACCGCGCTGGTGCAAGATGCGTTCACACGCGGCTGCACGTGTATCTTTCTCAGCGCCGCCGATGAGAGTGTCGCACGGGTCTACGGACGGCTAGGCTTTCAGCAAGTCGGGACAGCGCTCGACTCTATGCTCCCTCCAGATAACGCGGTTTAGCAAGTTACTGCTGCTAGGCAAACCACCTCGTAGTAGTGATAGGTCGCTATGGGAGTGAAACCGGACGAGAGGTACAGATGCAGAGCATTGTCGTTTTCGCTCTCCACCTCAATCAAAATTTGCCACTGTTCTGTCAGTAGGTTCTGAATCACCCCTGCCAAAATCTGTCGCCCGTAGCCCTTGCCCTGGAGCGCGGGCAGAACACCAAACGAGTTGAGACAAGCAAACTTTTCCCAGAAATTCACGCGCACGATTCCGATGGCATTGCCATCAGACATGCCAATATAAAAGTGCTGGAGCGGATCGGCGAGCCAGGCGACGATCTTACCACGGCACTTTTCTATCTCGCTTCCAAACGACTCTGCCATGAGCTGGACCAGTGTCTCGGTGTCGTCGGCGAAGGCACGGCGCACGGTGAGGCGTTGCGGGCGGGGCGGGGCAGGACGAACCTGCTCCGGGTTCAAAAGCAGGCGGTACTCCGAGTGGGTTCTGCGTCCGCCCAGCGCCTCCGCGAAGGCACTACCCGAGGGCGAAGCCGCTTCACTAACCAACAGGAATGTCTTCCTACCTCGCCGTAGACACTCGCGCCGGACGGACTCTAGGAGCGCTCGCCCGATCCCATGGCGTCGGCAGTCAGGGTGTACCAGCCCGACGATTTCCTGCTCGCTCCAGGAAGAAATCTGGAAAATCCCGACGAGTTGCCCGTCCTCATAGCACAGAAACTGGCTCAAGCCGCCGTCTTGCGCCGGGCTCGCCGCTTCCTGATAGAGTCCCGGGTCAATGCCGTCGTGGCCCTGGCAAGCGGCAATCAGTGCGTCGGCATCCGCGCGCTGCTCTGGCGTAAGATTTGTCGCGCAGACTATGCGCATGTGGGCTTTTCTCCGACGATACAAAAAAGTCGGTCATCGGGCAGGGCGGGTTCGTGGGTGAACTCGTGGAGGGCGCGGATTTCTACAAAGCCAGCGTCGGCGAAGAGAGCAATGGCTTGCGCTTGCGTGTACGAGCGGCCCTCTGGGGAGTTGATGTGGTGCTCGGTGGCGACAACCTCACCCTTTTTCTCAACCTCGAAGCGCTGCTCGGCGTGCCAGAGACGCTTCTTAGGTTCATGCCACTCGCGGCAAAACGAGCGGATGGTTGCGCCGTCGCTAGGGCGTGTGACTTCAAAGTGAGGGTGCCAGTCCGATTCGAGTGCATCGCCCTCGCGCCACTCGAAGGAAAACGACGTCACAAAAATTCCGCCGGGTTCGAGATGTGCAAAGATGCGCTTGAGAGTTTGCAGCGCTTCGGCTTCGTCGGTGATGAGCTGGAAGACACTTGAGGAGCCAAGGATCGTTTTGTAGCGGCGCGGTAGATCGAGCGTCACAATACTCTGTTCATAGAGATGGGGAGAGAGGCCACGCGCCACGGCTTTCTGGCGGCAGATCTCAAGCAGCTCCGGGGAGTTGTCCACGCCGTCGGTGTCAATGCCACGCTCCAAATAGGGCAGGAGAATGCGCCCGGTCGCGCAGCCAAGATCAAGAACAGGCTGGCCGTAGCGCTCGGCCAGTTCTCGATAGAGAACGCCATCGCTCCAGCTCTCCGCGCTGGCGCGGTGCAGATCCCAGGTATGGGCCACGAGGCCGTAGTAGTCGTAGTCGGGTTGGTTATCCATTGATGGCTTTATCGAATAGATAGACTCATCTGCTCAACCAACACCTTCGTTTGGCCCTCTTCCCGCGAGGAACGAGCAACAGGGGAAGAGGGCAGCGAGCCTAAGCGAGCGGGAGATGGCCCGAAGGGGCGAGCGGGAGATGGCCTTACGCTTTCTTCATCCAGCCGTTGTCGCCAAGCCAATCAGCCATGCGCTGGGGCCAGGTTTACGAAACGGCATGGTTCGGTTCTCCTAGGTAGTGGGAATGTTCTGGTAGGTGACAAAGGCGAGCTGGCGACTGTCGGGCGACCAGGAGTTGACATTGATCGTCCCCTGACCGCCGTAAAAGCAAGCCAGTGTGGTGATATTTTGAGTTTCTAAGTCCATGAGCCGTAGCGCAACATCTTTCCCAGGCGGGTGGCCGGTGACATCGGGCTCGTAGCTGAGATAGGCCATCTTGCGGCCATCGGGCGAGACGTGGGGGAACCAGTTGTTGCGCGTATCAAACGTGAGCTGCTCTTGCTGGCTGCCGTCGGCCCGCATCCGCCACGCTTGCATCTTGCCCGTGCGCTCGGAGTTGAAGTAGATGTATTTTCCGTCGGGGGAGAACTCCGGGCCATCGTCGAGGCCAGGGACGTTCGTGAGCTGGGTTTCGTCGCCACCGGTGATGGGGATGGTGTAGATATCGAACTGCCCGCCCCGCTGGGCGCAGTAGGCGAGCGTCTGACCATCGGGGGAGACGCCGTGCCAGTAGCTCGGGGAGTTGGGAGTTATCAGCCTGGGAGTGCCGCCGGTGATCGGGAGCGTGTAGATACGCGACTTGCCGTTTTGCGACTGATCGCTGATGATAAGCGTCTGCCCATCGAACGTGACGCCGTGGTCGTTGTTACAGCGTGTCGCAAACCCTGTGTCAATCTGTTCAGCCTCGCCATCGCTACGAATCGGCAGTTTATAGATCAGCCCGCCCGCGTTGTAGAGCCACGCACTGTTGTCTGGGAGCCAGTTGGGCGCTTCAAAGTGCGCCTTCTGGCACAAGCGTACTTTTCTGTCCGTCGAGGCAATGGCAATTGTCTCCAGCGTACTGTAGAGCGCGGTCGGCCCATTGGTGGGAATGGCAGGCACCCCCCGCCCGACATTTGAGAAAATCGCTGTCTCACTGACGTTTTCGTTGTGCGAGCAGACAGCAAGACCAATATAGAACGGCTCGGTTAACTCCAGCGCGACTGCCGCGCCTGAGAACGCACCGTCGGTGTAGAGCCGAATGTACTTGCCTTGCTTCTCCAGCTTGATCGTTTTTGGTGCGGCGACGGCAGCCTGCACTTCCTGCGTAGGCCCGCCCCTAGTCAAGCGGAACTGGAGCGAGGTCAGCCCGTCGCCGTGCACCACGGCGCTCACGTACGCCGACTCCGCATTCAGGCTCTGGCGAAAGACAATCCCGGCTTTGCGGTGGGGCTCAACACCCTCCCCGACAAAGGCGACATCGGCGCTGAGGGTAATGTCTCCTACAGCCTTGCGCCAGAGATAGCGAAACGTGTCCTGATGCGCCCACATGTTCTTACCACTGCCCGTGATGGTGTAGCAACCCGTGTTGCTGTCAAAGTGTGCTTCGCCGGAGTGGACAACATTGCCAATATCGCCGTTATCCTCAAAGATTCCAAGGGATGTTTCCATGCTCTTGGGTATACCAGAAAAGATACAATAGCGTAATGCCCTTGAATTTGAAGATCCAGGAATCGCTCG
>NZ_JAYUPA010000639.1:0-4102 GCF_043760365.1 Armatimonas sp. | reverse complement strand
TGCTCCTTTCCGCCTTCAACCCCAGCACGATGTCGCCGAAGCTTCTGGAAGCAATCTTCGTGGAGCGCGAGCCGCTTGTCCAGGAGCTTCTTGGGAGCATTCGCGGGAGCTTGTCTCCCACCTCAAAAGCCCACTCTCTGATTCTTGGGCCACGGGGTATGGGCAAGACGCATCTCGTCAGCCTGATCTACCACCGTATCCGAGAGGGCAAAAAGGGCGCGGAAGGCTTGGACGAGCACCTGCGGATCGCGTGGCTCCGTGAGGAAGAGCGGGGAATCGCGACGTTCTTTCACCTCCTGCGCCGCATTATTGTGGTGCTGGCCGCCACCTACAAAGACCCGGAGCTAGAGAAACGCCTTACTGATCTGAAGGGCAACTCCCCACAAGACACCCAAGTTCTCGCCGAGCGCCTGCTGGTGGAGTGGCTGGACGGAAAGACACTCCTGCTTCTGGTCGAGAACTTCGAGGATATGCTCCACCGCATGGGCGAGCAGGGCCAGCAAGCCTTTCGTGCCTTCCTGCAAAACCGAAGCTGCTCCCTTGTCCTTGCCACCGCCCCGACCCTCACCGCCGCACTCTCCAAGCAAACTGCGCCCTTCTATAACTTCTTCAACCTGCACACCTTGAAAGAGTTCAGTGTCGAGACCGCCCGCGGCCTCATGCGCCTCATCGCTCAACAGCGCGGCGACAAGGAGTTCGCCGACTTCTTAGAAACCCCCGTCGCCACCGAGCGTCTCCGCGCTATCGAAGACCTCGCAGGCGGCCACCCACGCATCTGGATACTCTTCGCGGGCTTTCTCACCAAAGAAATCCTCGATGATCTCGTCCCCGCCTTCTATAAACTCGTGGATGAACTCACGCCCTACTACCAATCCAAGATGGAAAATCTCCCTGGTCAAGAAGCCCTCATCATCGAAACCCTCTGCGAAAAGCCCGGAGCGATGCCCGTCAAAGAACTCGCTGATGCGTGTTTTCTTGCTCCTAATGCTGTTTCTGCTCATCTGAATGATTTAACTAAACGTGGCTTTGTAAGAAGCGAGAAGCTAGGACGGGAATCTTATTATGAGTTGAGAGAACCGCTTCTGAGAATTTGGATACAGGTAAAAGGAGATAGAGATAAACCTATTCAATTATTAATAGAATTCATAAAAAGGTGGTTTACAATTGAGCAATCCGAAGAGATTTTGGAAACCTTACCAGAAGGAGCGACTGTTAGTAAAAATTATTTCAGATATGCGATCTCTTCAGTGAAAATATCGATTGATATAGCTAATGAGATAGATAGAAATATAGATATTCTTATTGGTAATGGTAATTATAAAAAGGCGTTAGAGTTAGGATACAAAGTTTTAGAATTGAAAGGGGCTAATGCTTCTGGTCAAGATTTTTTTTCGATTGCGTTTCTCCAATCTGAAAATCATGATTATAGAGAATCTCTAAAGTATTTTGATATTGCAATAAGTATTAACCCTAATAATATGATGTTTTTAGTGGGTAAAATCAACGTGCTATTTAAATTGAAAAATATTAATGATGCATATTTATTAGTTAATAAAGCAATAGATAAATTTCCTGATCTGATTGACTGGAAAATAATGAAAGGGAGAGCATTATTATATATGGGAGATCTTAATGGTGCACTGAAATTTTACGATGAAGCGATAAAAATGAAACCTGATTATTCTGAAGCATGGGGTGAAAAAGCACGAGCTCTTTATGTTAATGGTTATTTTGATGAATCGTTGAACTGTTTCGATAAAGCAATAAATTTTGATAAAGAAAAAATAAAATTTTACATACAGAAATCTACTGTTTTTATTACATTAGATAAATGGCGTATGTTTATAAAGAATTTGAAAATCGCATATTCATTAAAGTCTGATAAAAACAAAGAATATGGTGAAGGAGGATGCATTCATGCAATTCTATTGAATAAAAAGAATTTCTTTTTATGGGAAGAAAGAATACCTGATTTATTACTTTTAGCTAAAGAATTTTCACGATTAGGAATATGGGGTGATGAAATAGTAGACAATTTTTCAGAAATCTTGAAGGATGATGTATCTAACCAAGTTGCTGATACATGGCTTGCTGCATGGCAAAAAGCGGGTGCTGGATATGAGGAGATGGAAATCCCTCTACGGATGCTGGCGGCGGCGGTGGAGTGGAAGAAGACGCGGAGTCGGGCGGCGCTTTTGCGGTTGGAGCCGGAGCTGCGCTCGAAGCTGGAGAGTTTGTTGCCGCCTGAAGCAAGTGTGGTGGAAGCACCCCGGCGAAAACGGTAGCGCGGTTGGGGCGCACTCAAAACTGTCCCTCTTCCCAGCAACGAAGGAGCGAACGGGGGAAGAGGGTCCCCGTCTCAGCGGCGGGGAGATGGCAAGGTACAATAGGCAATGCCAGCCACGACACAACCGGACTACGAACAGGTACTGGCTCACCCAGTCTCGGCCTATGAGGAAGGGCTACGATTTCTGCGGGGAGTGGGAATGGCAAATGATACATTGCGGCGGCTGGTGCGGGATCTAGAGCAAAACGGCATTGATTACGCCGTGATCGGAGCGGTGGCGCTCAACCAGCACGGCTACCGGCGCTTCACCGAGGATATAGACATACTTCTCACGCGTGAGGGGCTGGAGCAGTTCCAGAAGACACTTGTCGGGCGCGGCTACCGTCCCGCGTTTCCTGGTGCAACCAAGAAGTTCCGCTCCACCGCTGAGAATGTTCCCGTCGAGATCATCACCACGGGCGAGTATCCAGGGGATGGGAAGCCCAAGGCAATCCAGTTTGGGAATCCGAGCGAGAGCGTCGTTGTGATTGATGGGGTGCGAACCGTCACACTCGAAAAGCTCGTCGAGCTGAAGCTGGCTTCGGGGATGACGGGGAGCGGACGGCTCAAGGATCTGGCCGATGTGCAGGAGCTGATCCGTCTGCTCCCCCTGCTGCGCGAGTTTTCCGAAACACTCCATGAGTACGTGCAAGCCAAGTTTTTAGAACTCTGGGACGATCTTCATGCCGACGACGGCGAGCGCAACCCAGGGAGTGAGTAGCGGGTCAAAGGCCCCATGGAACACCTTGTCTGTCCGAGCTGTGGGGCGCAGAACCTCACGACCGATCCGCAGTGTCTTGCGTGTGGCAAGTCGCTGATCACCCGCGCAGTAGCCATCAAGCCGCCCGAGCCTGAGGGCAACACAGAGCCAGATCTCTCGTTCTGGGAGACCCCTACGGGTCAGCGGCGCATCGCGATTCTTTCGGGAGGCGTGATGCTCCTGTGCCTCTGGGTTCTCCTGAGGGGCATCTTTGGCGTCATGCTCATTCCTCTAGCGATCTGTGTGGGGCTCTGGGAGCTGTGTGCCTGGAGCCGCCAGCGGGAGCAAGACAAGCGCTTCGAGCACGTTCACGACAAGGCATCGCTCCAGGCCGAGCTCGCTCGTCTCGACCGCCCGGACCGTGTCGTGCAGACCAAGTCTGGCCCGGTGTCCGTGCGCGGCTTCGACTCGCATCTGGACTAGTCACAGTGCGAAATTTAGCGGTTTCGGAAAGTCGGGAAACAGGGTAGGATGAGCTGTTGATTGAGCTATCTTAAAGGGGAAACAAATGATCGAGCGCACTATTCAGGAAATCATTGTTGAGCGGCTTGAACTGCCCGTCGCGCCGGAGGAGATTGGGGTGAATGCGCCGCTGTTCTGGGATGCAAGCCAGGGCGGGCTGGGGCTGGACTCGCTGAGCTCGCTGGAGCTACTGGCGGGGCTCTCGGAGCGCTTTGGGCTTCCCATGGAGGATGTTGAGACCCAGGATTTTCGCAGCATCCAGACCTTGGCGGACTACCTGCGCCGCCACGGGATCGAGGACTGATCCGTTCGGCGGGTGTTATGCGTCTGGCGGAAGCGTTTGGCAGAGCGCCCTATCTGCTAGGGCAGTTGTTGGACTGGCCGGTGCAGCGCTACCCCGAGCGGGTGGCGGTTGCCTGCCCCGGGCGAACCTACCGCTTCGCTGAGCTTGCCGCTGCTATCGAGCAGCGCGTAGCCGTGCGTTGTGAGCAAGTTCATCCCGGCGAGTGCTGGGGGCTAGCCCTGCCCAATGGCCCGGAGCTGCTGATTGAGCT
>NZ_JAYUPA010000638.1:0-4105 GCF_043760365.1 Armatimonas sp. | reverse complement strand
TGGCCGCTGCTCGCGAACTATCCGGGGCACCAGTTCCAGACGGGCCTGCCCAGCACGTGGATGTTTGCGCAGTGGGATGGCCCCAAACCCAAAGACATGTACTCCGATGTGGAGGGGGGCCTTGGCTGGTGGAGGGACCACCAGCCACTTATAGCGTGGCGATGCGGGGGGAATAGGGGCGCTGTCCATAGGGTCTCCGTCTCCGTTCGAGTAGTTGGTTCGTGGTGTGGGGATGGATTTCCTGCTCTTCGCCGCTAAGTGAGGGGTGTGCTATCATGTACTCTGATATGAGCAAGTACGAGATTATTGAGCGAATGGTGAATCCAGGCGTGGTGGCGGTGATCCGCGCGGACTCCAGTGAGCAGCTAATGGATGTTGCCAAGGCTCTGGCGGCGGGCGGCGTGACGGCGATGGAGGTGACCATGACCACCCCCAACGCTTTACAAGTGATTACAGCCGTTCGCAAAGAGCTGGGCGATGCGATTTTGATGGGCGTCGGCACGGTATTAGATGCCCAGACTACTCGGATGGCGATCTTAGCGGGGGCGCAGTTTGCCGTCTCACCCGTGATGAAACTCGAAATTATCGAGATGTGCCGCCGCTACAGTGTCCCGATTGTCTGTGGAGCCTACACGCCCACGGAGGCGCTCACGGCTCATGAAGCGGGTGCGGACTTCATCAAGATCTTCCCCGCCGATGGCCTTGGCCCCAGCTATATTAAAGCGCTCAAAGCGCCTCTGCCGCAGCTTCAGATCATTCCCACGGGTGGTGTGGATCTGAGCACTGCGGGGGAGTTCATCAAGGCGGGCTGCGCTGCCGTCGCGGCGGGCTCGTCGCTGGTGAGCAAAGAGGTGCTTAAGAACAAAGACTGGGCCGCCCTCACCGAGACCGCCAGAGCCTTTGTCGCCGCCGTGGCGAAGGCGCGCGGCTAGCAGATGATCCAGAGTGTTCAGGCGTTCCCACTGCGTGCTCCTCTGGTGGAGTCCTACGGCTGGGCGCGGGGCAAGGCGAGTGTCCGCGAGGCGCTGCTGGTGCAGCTCACTGCCGACGATGGCACGGAGGGCTGGGGGGAGTGCGCGGGGCCACCTGCTGTGCTTGCCGCCGCTGTCACCGCGTTCTTCGGGCCGCTGCTGATCGGGCAAGACCCCCTCGCCACCGAGCCGCTCTGGGATCGGCTTTGGCAGGCGGCGCTTCCTCACGGGCGGCGCGGTGTGTTGATTGGAGCGCTGAGTGGGCTTGATATGGCGCTCTGGGATCTCAAGGGTAAGCTCCTAGGACAGTCGGTGAGCGCACTCCTTGGGGGCAGGACCCGTGAGCGGATGCCCTGCTACACCACGGGGCTCTACTTTCGTGAGGGGCCGGAGAGTGAGCGCATCCCCCGAATGCTGATCGAGGCAAGAAAAGCCGTCGAGGGCGGAGCACGGGCGCTGCTCGTTCAGGTTGGACGTAGCCTCGCCGCCGACATCGCTCTGGCGCGGGCACTACGCAAGGAGTTCCCCGATATCCCTTTTGCGGCGGAGGCGCACGGCTCCTACGACGTTCCGGAGGCGGCGATTATCTGTCGCGCACTGGCCGAGCAGGGTTTCACGGCTCTGTCTGATCCCTTGGCCGCAGAGCCCGTCACCGCCTGGGCACGTCTTGCCGTGCAGACAGGGCTTCCGCTCTCGGTCGGTCGCTACGAGCAGACCCGCTGGGCGTTTGAAGCGCTTCTGGCAACCCAGTCCATCGGGACCTTTCAGGTGAATCCCGCTTGGTGCGGCGGCCTGAGCGAGGCGCAAAAAATCCGTACCGTGGCCTCGGCACACGGTGTTAATGTTGTCCCACGCTCGCCTGGCACACAGCTCAATCTTGCTGCGTCCCTGCACTTTCTCGCTTCTGATATCCGGCATCCGGGCCGTGTCGAGCTGCGCCCGCCGCTCCTAGAAACAGACAGCCTCGAAGACCCCTTGCGGGAGATTTTTGCGGAGTGCATCGAGATCGAAGAGGGACTGGCAACCGTGCCAAGCGCACCCGGCCTTGGGGTGACGGTGAATAAAACGGCTCTGTTCGAGTGGTTAAAACCAACTCGCTGAGGGCTTCGCCGGTCATCCTCGCGGATGAGTAAAACGCATCTACGCACTCGAAGAGTGCATGGCGAAGCCCTCAGCGAGAGCAACTTGTTGCCTCGGACAAAGGTATGACTCGGACAAGTGCGTGCCCGGACAAAGGCGAAACACACGGAGAAATATGAACGACGATCAGGAAATTATTCTGCGCCATGGCGCATGGGAAGCGGTAGTCGCGGTGCATGGCGCGTCGCTGCGGGGCGTGACAAAAGGCGGTCAACCGGTGGCGACGGGCTACCGGGGCATCGCCAACAAGCAGGGCGGACAGGGCGATGTGCTGATCCCGTTTCCGGGGCGCGTCGGTGGCGGGACGTACTCATGGGACGGCGTGCGCTATCAGCTACCCCAGACTGATAAAGATGGCCCCAATGCCATTCATGGGTTTGTGCGGACGGTAGACTGGACGGTTGCCGAGCAGAGCGAGAGCCATGCGCGCTTTACGCTGGCATTCACAGGCGCACCGGGCTATCCGTTTCTGCTGGATTTAGAGCTGATCTACACGCTCGGCGACGAGGGCCTGCGCTGTGATTTTGGGATCACGAATACCGGGGCAGTGGCAGCGCCCGTGGCAACGGGCTTCCATCCGTACTTCACGGTCGGCTCCGAGCAGGTAGATACGGATCGGCTCACACTGCCCTTTGACTCCGTGCTGGAGATGGTGCAGTTTATCCCCACCGGCAAGATTTTCTCGGTTGCGGAAGCGGGACTGGATTTCCGCCACTCCGCCCCGATTGGCACGACCATCTTCAACCACTGTTTTCTCGCCCCCCAGCGCGGCTCTGATGGTCGCGCACGGGTGACACTGACAGGCAACGGCAAGTCGGTGACGGTCTGGATGGACGAGGCGTTTGATTATGTGGTGCTCTACACGGGAGAGAACATGCCCGCCGAGTACCGCCGTGGCTCTCTTGCAATCGAGCCCATGACCTGCGGAAGCGATGCCTTCAACCACCCGGAGTGGGGGTTGCGCCGCCTGGAGCCAGGGGCACGCTTCGCGGGAAGCTGGGGGGTTGGCTAGCCCTTGCGCCGTGCAAAGTCATGGATGAGCGCCGCGAGAGCATCGCAGCCCGCCACGGGGAAGGCGTTGTAGATGCTCGCACGGAAGCCCCCGACATTGCGGTGCCCCGGGAGGCCGTCCATGCCCGCTGCCACTGCCTCCGCTAAAAATACTTTCTCCAGCTCCGCCGTGGCCACGCGGAAAGTGAGGTTCATCCACGAGCGGTGCTCTTTGACAGCCACGCAGGAGGAGAAAACGGGGGCACAAGCATCCAGCGCGTCGTAAATTGTCTGCGCCTTTGCCTGGTTACGCGCCGCAATTGCCGCCACACCGCCCTCGCCGGCGATCCACTTGAGGGTCAGTCCTAGAACATAAATTGGAAAGACGGGTGGTGTGTTATAGAGCGACTGCTTCTCGCACTGAGTCTGGTAGGAGAGCATGGGTGCGATATTTTTGTGCGCTGTCTCCATAAACGACTTTCGCACCACCACCATCGTCACCCCTGCTGGCCCCGCGTTCTTCTGGGCCCCGGCGTAGATCAGATCAAACTGGCTGTAGTCCCGATCCACGCCGAAAATATCCGACGAGGCATCGGCGATCAGGGGGGCTCCGCCGGTTTCAGGGAGCGCAAAGACCTGCGTTCCCTCAATCGTGTTATTCGTGGTCAGGTGAAAATAGCGGGCATTGCCAGACGGAGTGAGCTCAGGCAAGCGGTCGTAGTTTGTTGCCTTGGACGAGCCCGCCAGATAAACACTGCCAACGCGCTTGGCCTCACCGATTGCCTTCGCGCCCCACTCGCCCGCATCCACGTAGTCCGCTGTTTGCCCCGCACCCAAAAAGTTCAGGGGAAGCATCGCAAACTGCAAGCTTGCACCGCCCCCCAGTAGCGCTAGGGCGTACTCACTCTCGGAGAGCCCAAGGGTTGCGAGAACCTGTGCTTGCGCCTCGGCGTGAACCGGATCGTACCACTTACCTCGGTGAGATAGCTCTAGGATTGACATTC
>NZ_JAYUPA010000637.1:0-4107 GCF_043760365.1 Armatimonas sp. | reverse complement strand
AGCCTTCGTCGGCGAGCATGAAGGTCGAGATGCGTGTGATATCGGCTTGAAAGGCCAGCACCATCATGTCGCCTAGGAGCTGAATCTGCTCGGGGTAGTCGAGCGCCCCCTTGTTATTGGCGGGGAAGCGCTGCTGGAAGTTCTCGGCTGTCGCGCCCGTGGCCTTGCTGGCTTTCTCCAGAAACGCGATCCGCCGCTCGATCTCACGAATGCCCGTGAAGTACTCATCGAGCTTTTGCTTATCGTGCGCCCCGAGCTTCTTCTGAAGACTGGTGGCATCGTCTTTGATAAAGTCTAAGACGCTCTGATTGTAGCGCTGACGCTTTGCCCGTGCCTCGGCGGACTCACTGAGGTTCTCGACTTTAAAGAGCCGCTCGAACACTAAGCGCGGGCTGTCCTCTTTGGCAACGGGCGTGGTGTCCGAGCGCCAGGAGATGGTGTGGGAGTAGGCGCAGGAGTAGCCGCTGTCGCAGTTGCCCGCCATCGAGCCACGCTCGCAGCCGAGCTCTAGGCTGGGAAAGAGTGTCTGGTGCCCCCGCTTGAGCGCCGCGAGCTGGTCGGCGGAGACACCCGCCTGGATATTGGCACCATCGGTCTTGCGCGGATGGCAGCCGGTCAACCAGGCCGCCGCCGAGCGTGCATGGTCGCCCGCGCCGTCTTTTTGTGCCTCGGCACCGTACTGGCTCAGTCCGGTGAGCACATTGAAGTGGTCTTTCAAACCCGCCAGCGGCTCCAGCGTCGAGGGCAACCCGCCTAAAGCGCCCTCTGTGTCCGGTGTCCAGTGCTTCATGTTGATGCCGTTGGGCACGAACAAAAACGCCATGCGCACCGGCGCGTCACTCGCTTTCTTTCCGGTTTGAGCGGAGGCCATCGCCTCTAAAAACGGCAGCGCCATCGCTGTGCCTGCCCCCCGAAGGAGCATTCGTCGTGAGATTAATGGATCTGTGTTCATGATTTTTATTATACCAGCCCCCCGCCTGGTGCGAGCGCAGGCTAGGAGGCTGGCTTCTTCCCTGATTCATCGCCGCGTCGCTCGCGGAAGGGAGTGCTGGTCACAACGGCTTCCACAATCGCCGAGAACTTGTAGTTGCTGCTCTCGACGGATTTTGTCATCGTGTCTAGGTTGCACTTGTCGGAGCGCTCGATCCCACGCCCCAGCGCATAGGTCAGCAGGCGATCCGTGAGCGTGTGGGTGAACTGGGTTTTCTTTTTCAGAAGAATGCGCTTCAGCTCGCTCGGGCCGCTGAACTTGCTGCCATCGGGAAGAACCCCGGCGGTATCTATCGGCTTGCCGCCGTCGTTTAAGCGCCAGCGCCCGATCAGATCGTAGTTTTCCAGAGCGAGGCCAATCGGGTCCATCTGCGCGTGGCAGTTGGCGCAGGCCGGGTTGGTGCGGTGGATTTCGAGGCGCTTGCGGAGTGTTTCTGCCTGGGTCGCGCCTTTTTGTGCCTCAAGCTCGGGGACATTGGGCGGCGGCGGCGGCGGGGGCGTCCCGAGGAGATTATCGAGTACCCACTTACCGCGCTTGACCGGCGACGTGCGACTGGGGTTGCTGGTGAGCGTCAGCACGGCGGCCATGGAGAGAATCCCGCCGCGCTGCTCCGCGTCTTTATTGAGGGTGACACGCTGAAAGGCATCGCCTGTAATGCCTGAGATGCCGTAGTGCTTTGCGAGCGGTGCATTGACATAGGTGTAGTCGGCATCCAGAAACTCTAAAACGCTCCGGTCTTCCTGCACCACGCGGGTGAAGAAGCGCAGCGGCTCTTGCGTCATCGCTTGGCGCAATGGCTCCCCGAAGCTTTTGTCATCGGGCTGGACCACGGCGAGCTTGCGCAACTGGAGCCACTGCCCGGCGAAGTTCTCAGCCAGCGCAGAAGCTTTCGAATCCCTCATCATGCGCTTGGCCTGCGCGATGAGAGTGGTGGTATTTTTGAGCTTACCCTGATCCGCGAGGCGCAGTAGCTCGTCGTCGGGCGTGGACGACCACAGGAAATACGAGAGGCGGGTTGCCAGCTCATAGTCGTTCAGAAGGCGGCGTGCCGTGGGATCGTTGGGTTTGGCATCGGGCTCCGGGCGGAACAGAAAGCTCGGTGAGGAGAGAATTGCGCGCACGGCAAGCTGAACGCCCTCGGGGAACTCCTCGCGCTTCTTCGTCTCGCGCACTAGGTGCGTGAGTGCGACAAGCTTGGTTTTCTCTTGCAACGTCGGCGGACGGCGGAAGGCGCGCTTGGCCAGAGGATCCAGAACGCTATGGGCCGCTGCGTCCCACGCCGCATCGGTGTTGTCTTTGGGGAGCGTGAGGCTCAGGCCGCGCTTGAACCCGGCAGGCGGCTGAAGCTCCACAAAACCAATGTAGAGGTTACGGTCCTGGCCGTTGCGACGAAACGGACGGTCTTCGACAGAAGTGTCGTTGTTGTTGAGAAAAGTCGTCTCAATTTTATGTCGCCCCGGCTGGTCAATCGTCAGGGTGAGCGTCGAAATTTGAGGACTTTGAACGGTTGCGGCCACCTCGAAGCTCTGGAGCTGTTTTCCATCGAGTGCGACTCGCATCTGGCTGGGGCGAGGATCGGCGTGTTGTTCGTAGGCCTGGATACGCACGGTGTAGGCTCCGGCCACGGGAAAGTCAAAACTGGCTGTTGCCGTGTCGCCGGTTCGGCCTAGCTCGAAGCCCTCTTGCGAGCCGCCGCCGCCGCTGCCGAGGCCTGCAAGCTGTCGCGCCGTGATGCGCAGCGGGCGGGAGCTTGCGCCGGGTGGCACGATGGCTTCCGCCGCTACTTTCTCGGCGGCGCTGAGATACTTTTCCATTAAGAGCGGGGAGATCGAGAGAACATCTCCGATATTGTCAAAGCCATAGCCCACATCGTCGTTGGGAAACTCATCGGCGGGGCGCAGTGTCACCCCGAGCAAGTCTCGAATGGTGTTGTTGTACTCGGCGCGGTTTAAGCGGCGCATCGTGACGCGGCCTGGGTCGTTGAGCTGGCAGTCCACTTGCGAAAACAAACTCTCCAGTGTGTGCCCTAGCTTCTCGCGTTCCGTCGGCGTCGGCTGGGGCATATCAGCGGGCGGCATGCGATTCTCTAATACCGCGGGGCCAACTCTGTCCCAGATGGCGCGGTTTTTCAGAGCGGCCTCAAAGGTCTTCTCCGCACTGAGACTTACCCCGCCGGTGCCCTTGGGAGCCGTGTGGCAGCTCACGCAGTATTTTTTGACCAGCGGTGCGACATCGCGTGCAAACTCCGCACCAGCAAGTGCTGGCTTTGGTGCTTGTTTTGGTGTTGTGAGGGACGGTTTTTTCTGCTGGGGATGTGCCAAAGCACTCAGAGCGACGAGTGTCACAAAAGGCAGACACAACAAGAGAGGCGTGTGTTTCTGGTTCATAGCGAGTATGGTGTATCGTACCCTACCTAGCTGAAGATGCAACCCTGAGGTAGGGGAGGTAAAATGGTGACTAACAATGGATGAGACTACGGTGCGTTACGACGTTGGCAAAGGGCACTTGCGGGCCAAACAATTTGCGGAGGCCACTGCTGCGTTTCAGAGCCTGGTTGAGGCCGACCAAGGGGATGCCGAAGCCTGGCAGCTTCTAGGCGCTTCGCAGAGCCAGGAGAAGAACTGGGTGGGCGCAAGCTCCGCATTTCGCAAGGCGGAGACCCTGGAGCCGTCGGCGCGCAACCGCTACAATCTTGCCGTCGCGCTCAGCGAGGGGCTCTCTCGGCACGATGAAGCGCGGCTCTACCTGGAGCGTGCTCTGGAAGCCGACCCCAGCCATGCGCCCAGTAAAGAGCTTCTCGCTCAGTTGGTCGCGCGGACAGCGGCTCCGGAGTACGATGCCCGCCAGGCACAGGTTCAAATCCAGCAAATCGAGCGGCAGCGTGGCCCCGTACCACTTGCCCGCAAGCTCCTGGGGGTTTTGGTTGCCACGATGGTCTCGATTGTCGCCTGTGGAATCTGGTGGATCTTTCCCTTTCGAGTGCTCGTGGCATTTGGCGCGGGCTGGCTCGTGGGGCTTCTAACCGCCAAAGCCTGTGGCCGAGGCGGACAGACGGCGGCCCGGATCTCGGGGTGGACATCGGCGGTGTTCTTTATCCCGCTGTGTGGCTGGTTCCT
>NZ_JAYUPA010000636.1:0-11958 GCF_043760365.1 Armatimonas sp. | reverse complement strand
AAGACAGTCCTAATCAATCCGCCGTTTGTCGGATTTTTGCCGCGCAGCTATGTTTACAGATCCCGGCGCTCTGGAACCGTGGGCACTGGCAGCGGTAGTGCTGACCGCCTTCGTGGGTCACCAAGTAGGCGTTTTTGCTCCGGGGGTTGTAGCAGGCGCGCACCTCCGGGCCGAAAACCGTCGGTGACCAGATAAATCCCACGCCTTCGTCCCGCGCTTTTTTCTGCTCTGTGGACAGCAGGGCGTTCTCCATTGCGGTATGCGCCCGCTCGCTGCTTGGGAGCCAGCACACCAGCTTACGGCGACTGCGGGGCACGGTCTGCACCCAGGCCTCTAAAATAGTCGGCAGCCTGTTCATCGCGCGCACCATCTTCTCGGCATCTTTGGGCTCTAAGAGCTCCGGGCGACGGCGGGCGAGCAGTCCATCTCGAAAAACAGCGACAGTGGGCATTTTGTGTGATCTCTCTTTTCTCTCCAAAATTTTTCTTACTTTCGTAAATCTCGTGCTGTTTTTTCGAATGTTTTTTCGAGGGGACAAGTCCCTCTCGCTGAGGGCTTCGTTCGTTCCTCTCTGCGCCGGTCGCCCTCACGGGTGGGGGAAGCGAGTGCCTGCACTCGGAGAGTGCCTCGCGAAGCGCTTAGCGAGAGCAACTTGTTGCCTCGGAGATGCATCACGAAATTTGAGACAGAAAGAAATTTTCTACCCAGAGACTCTGCCGCGCCCTGCCAAACCGGAAACTCAGCGCCGACGGGTGAAGGCCATGAATAGTCCCGCTAGGAGTCCCCAAAAAGTGCTTTGAAGCTGGTTGGCCCAGAATGTTGTAACGTTCCATGGTCGGGTAGTGGTTGTCTTGGTTTGTATCGTCCCGACTTGCTCAATGCGCTGGCCGAGAACCTGCATCAGCTTGGACTTACTGATTTTTTCAAGCTCTTGCCTCAGCTGCGCCACATCGGAGCTTTCGAGGGTGAGGGTAACCGTTTCCTTGTCCGTATAGTCTTGGATGCGTCTAGCGCCTTGTTGCGTGAGGCAAAAGAGAAGATGAACCCGCTGCGTCGAATTTAGTGTGGGCTGGTTTGGCAAAGCGGTGATCCGAAACGATGCCGTGGCGCTCACGGTGGGCCGGAAGCCCGACCGTGCGGAGAAGCGCAGTTGGGGAGAGAGGCTCGGCAAGAAACCAACCAGAGTCCCCGCAACGATGCAACCGACTCGGCCACCCGGTAGGACATTGCCTAGCCACAGCAGCAAGAGAATTGCAAGCCCAAAGATCAGGCCGACGAGAAAAGCCATACAGCAGTCGTAGAGCACTTGATTGCGACTCGGCTTTAGAACTGCCTCGTGGGGGGGCTCGATAACACGAAGCTCCCATCCGGCCTTCGCGAGGAGCGGGGTTTCTTGCAGTGTCGTTATCCACTCCTGGAGTCGTTGAATTTGTTGTGTTGGATCGTCTTTATAGGCACCATAACCCGTAAGAGTGAAGTGGGTTATTTCCTGTCCGGGGGGTAAGCTCCAGCTTGTGTATCGGGAACTGGAGAATGTTCTGCCTGTTTGAGGAGGCTCCAGAAACTGGATCAAAGTCCCGACCGTGTCGTGATCGAGTAGGGCGGAAGCATTTTGTGGGTGGGCTAGCTCGATAGTGGCCGTTGTGCTGGGGCGGGGCTGTATCCAGAGAGGGACGCTCAGCAGGCCCAGCACGCTCGTGAGCAAGGGAAGAATGACGGTGAAGCGTACGCGTTTTAGGAGCCAGAGGAACAACCCAACCAAACTGCCCAGAACCAGTCCTGTTGTCGCACCGACAGTGATTGCTTGCGCTCCCGAATCAGTTTTCAAGCTCAAGGTGAGCAGCAACCCCAGAGCCATTCCCAGGAGCGGTGCGAGAAGGGGATAGAGTTTCCGTGGAGATGCCACACTCTGACTCTGCTGACTCTGCGGATGCACAATACGCTGTGCCAGTGCGAGACGGGGAGCGTCCGTGGTCAAAGCGAGCAAGCTCTGGCTGAGCGTAGTGATCTCAGTCATACTGCGCTGGCAGCGCGGGCAGGCTTTCAGGTGGCGCTCGGTCTGCCATTTTGCAAGTCCGCTGAGCCGACTATTGACAAGCAATACGAGCTTCTCTTCCGGGCAATCTCTCATTTTTCGTTCTCCATTTCGGACAGTAGGGCGCGGAGCTTCTTGCTCGCCTCCGAGACGCGCCACTTGATGGTTCCCTCGGGTTCCCCCAGGACGCTGGCGGCTTCTTTGTACGTGAGGCCGCGCACAAGCACTAGCAAGATCGCTGCCTGTTGGGAGTCCGGGAGCTGAGCGAGCGCTTGCTCTAGGATCACGCGCTGAGTGACATCGCGCTCCGTCGCTTCTGGCGCAGGGGGCTCCGTAATCAGCACAACTTGCTTGGGGCGGGGGCGTCGCTGACGATCCCGTAACCGTCGAACCGCGATTCCTGCCAGCCAGGCGCGGAGCGGGACGCGGCCCGAGTAACCGCGCTGGCCCTGGAACGCCGCCACAAACGTCTCTTGCGTGAGATCCTCGGCTTCGGCTCTGTCCCCGTGTGTAAGCCGGATCAGCAGGCCCAGAATCTCCCCACCGAAGCGCTCAAAGAGGCAGGCGAAGGGATCAGGGGCAGGGCTTGTTTTGCGCATCTGCCTATTATGTAGCCGACTCTCCCCGAATGGTTGGGTTGGCGGGTACAATAGCGAGCAATGAAGGAAGCGGATGTCGAAAAAGGGCTCTTGAGCTGTGTGCACTGCGGTTTCTGTCTGGATGCCTGCCCGACCTATCGGGTAACGGGCGATGAAGCAGACAGCCCCCGGGGGCGATTGGTCTTGATGCGCAGCGTCTCGGAAGGCAAGCTCCCGATGGTGGGAGAAGAGGCGAGTCAGCCCGGCGGCGTCGGGTACCATCTGGATCGCTGCCTCGGGTGCCGCGCGTGCGAGACTGCGTGCCCCTCCGGCGTGCCGTATGGGCATCTTTTAGAGCACTTTCGCAACGAACAGGAGCAACAGGTGGCCCGCACCACGGGCGAACGCGTCCTCCGCGAAGGGCTTCTCATGCTGCTTACCGATCCCAAGAAGATGAAGCTCGCGCTGAAGGCTGGGCGGCTCACGGGAGGGAAGATTCCCGCGTTCGCGGCAAGGTTTGTCGGACTTCCCACAGATACTCAGCTCCCGCTCCCCGCGGACCTGGAGAAAGCCTCCGCACCGCTTCCTGAGCTGATACGGGCACGGGGCGAGAAACGCGGGAAAGTGGCGCTGCTCACCGGCTGCGTGATGAGCGTTTTGTACAGCCCTGTCCATACCGCAACCGCGCAGGTGCTGGCCGCCAATGGCCTGGATGTCCATGTCCCCAGGAACCAGACCTGCTGCGGAGCCCTCCATGGTCATCAGGGGAAGCTGGAAGGGGCCAAAGAGCTGGCGCGTACACTCATCGCTTCGTTCGAGGGCACGGACTACGATGCCCTCATCCTGAATTCGGCAGGCTGTGGCTCGTTTTTAAAAGACTACACGCACTTGCTCAAAGACGACCTCGAGTGGGCGGATCGAGCTGCTGCGTTTGCGGCGAAGGTCAAGGATATTACCGAGTATCTGATGGAGATCGAGCCACGCCCCATGACACGCTGGATTCAGACACGCATCACCTACCACGATGCCTGTCATCTACGGCATGGGCAAAAGATCGCGGATGCTCCCCGAACGCTCCTCAAGATGATCCCTGGAATCGAGTATGTGGAGTGTGTGGACGCTGATCAGTGCTGTGGTAGCGCAGGTGTCTACAACTACCTTCAGCCGCAGCTTGCCGGCCAGCTTCAGAATAAGAAAGTGGAGAACCTCCTGGCAACAGGTGCCGAGATTATTGTCACCGGAAACCCCGGTTGTCTCGCCTGGATTGAGCAGGGGCTCCCCAAAAACATAGCGGCACCAAAGATCCTGCATCCCGTAGAGCTGCTAGCGCGTGCCTACGGCGAGTAGCGTCAGCTACGGTGAAAAGTGGAGCTGATTGGTGGCTAGTAGCAGTGTGCTGGCGCTACTACAGATAAGCAAGAATGTCAGAATCCAGGTCGCGGGGCGGCGGTTCAGGCCCACTGGCAGAGAGACCCACCAGAGCCAGAACGCGACACCGCCACACGATGTTATCAGGGTGAGCCAAGCGCCAAGCATTGCCAGAGAGATCCAGGGAAGAAGCACAACCCAGATAAACAAGAACCATCGCATTGCCTCACCAGTCTGGGCGCTATACTCTCGTGCATCACGCATAGTACTAGGAGTTAGGCAATAGATGTGCCAGAAGAAGGGGTGTCAGAAAATCCATTCGTCAGGCTTGCCAGCGATCGGGTGACATGATAGACTTCCCTGCACAAGGCGCCGTGCCCAAGTGGTAAGGGAGAGGTCTGCAAAACCTTTATGCATCAGTTCGATTCTGATCGGCGCCTCTCCAAATCCCTCTAGAAATACCCCCGATCCGGTCATGTGATTTAGCCTGTTGACAGCAACTACTCTCAACAGGAAGAATCACATAACCCGATTTTCGGTGGCCGTCAGAACCTGGTTCCAGAGATAGCTCTCCCGCCTCAGCGCTTCCCTGGCAATGGTGTTTTCTTCACCTTCACCCCATTATTCGTGTCCTCGGTCTTCTTGTTGCCCATCTTCACCTGCGCCGCGCCGACATCCGCCCCCATGTCCTGCTCCTCACCGCCCCAGCTCGCCGCCGACTCCCGGCCCGCCTTGCCCTCACTCGTAGGAAGCTGGCTCACGTCATCGTCCACGAGCTGTGAGTCGCCCCACGGATCAACTGGCCTTGGTGGGGGAGCCTGCGCCTTCATCCCACCACGCACCGGCTGCGCGGGCTGGTTGTCCCAGTCAATGTCCTGAAGCTCCTCGCCTGCGCCGTTGTGCTTGCCCTTACTCGAAATCCCAAATCCTGATGCCATCTCGTCTTTCCTCTTTCCGCATAGTGGCCGCTTTTCGGGCACGAGCCCACGCTGCCGAGTCTATCCCGATTATAGCGCCTTTGCTGGGGCAATACAAACAAATGTTTGATATACTGCAAAAGCATGGGACAAGAAAGAAAAGAAGAACCCCGTGAATTGACGCAGCTCGTCCGTGAGCTGTGCCCAAACTACGGCGACGACGAAGACGATCAGGACGAGCTGGAGCGCATCGCCGACCAGAGCAAGCCGACGCGCATCCTGCACCGGGGGCCACCACCGAAAACGAGAAAAGCGACGTCGTCAACTGGATCGTCCAGCGCATCCGCTGCCTGGCCCGCATCCCCGAAGAACGCGCCCCGACCGAGCTGGAGATGTTTGTCGCCACAACCATGATGCTGTGCCTCATCGTCATCATAGACAACCCCAAACGCCCCGACGACGACGGCGCGGCCTTCTTCGATCTTTCGGAGATCGCCGTGAGCATGGACATTATCTTGATCACCCCAAGTGCGGGCCGTGCCTTTGTCCGCAAGGTCAGCCATGAGCTCGCCCAGCGCCTCATGATCGCCGAAGTCGCCGCCGAACTGTTCTGGGCTTCGGAAGTGCACATCGAAGGCCCAGGCTGGGACAACGAACGCGAGCGCCACAAGCTCGCGGTGCGTGTCGAGGATCAGCTGGTGTGCGAAGAGTCGGAGGGAGGTTCCGCGCGGAACGTGTGCCAAACCGATCATGTGGACCATATTTTTTGTAATGATTGAGCAAACTTAAGATTGAGAAAGAAGGTAAGAACCTGATGAAAACCGTAGGAAAAAATAAGAACCGAGTGAAGAAACCGGCATTTGTGAGCATGAAGCCCAATCCTGCTCATGGTACCGAGGAAAGAATGGGTGAGGCAGCGCAAAACATGGTGGGCTACTTCCAGGAGCTGCTGGGAAGCGACGATCCGAAGCAGCTCGAAACGTGGCGGAGAGTCGCGCACAAGCTCGGTGTCGAGGTAGTCACCTTCGACGATCCTAACCAGTGTGAGGGGATGTTGGAGCGAGAGCCAAACCCTCTCCTTCATCTGAACGTGGCCTTTCCCTTAGAGAAACAGTTGAGGGTGATCGTCAATCTTCTGTCCCGGTACCTGATGGGTACTTGGGGCTATATGAATGAGGTGCCGCCCACCAAGCCGAAACCTTCCATGGCCAAAAAGCGGGAAGTCCTCAATCCGAAGTCGAGGGCATACAAGCGGCTTGAAGCACAGGTCAAGGAAATTGGGAAAAGGCCACGAGCAACCGAATCTCCCGAACCACCTACGCCGACAGGCGAGGGCTGGATTTCTGTTCCTGTTGCGCCCCTGATAAAGTTGATGCGAGATGCCTGTGCCTGCTGGCGGCACCGTGACGGGTTCCATGTCGCTTGTACGGTGGAAGAATGCCCTGTCGCCCCTGGCTGGCCGGTGCGCCATCGAACACGCTTGAGCATGTCCAGCCTTGACACGTCCCGCTCTTTTCGCCTTGAGAGAAACGCCGAAGAACCACGGCACAGGGCAACCAACGAGGAAGTAACCCGGGTCCTTGCAGACTTCGGTGAGGGTTGGCACGAAGACGACGCGCCCACCTGGGGGATCACGCGGCAATTTTTACGGTGGCAGAGTACCGAAGAGGTCGAGTAGCACTAGGGATAGTGAGGTGGGCACGGAAAAGCGGCTAAGTACAACGAGGGACTAAGTATAATGACAACCATGAACAAAGACGAAGTGATGAGCCAGCTTGAGGCGCTGGGAAGCGAGAAAGTACGCGAAATGCATGCTAGGCATGGAGCCTGTGAGAACCAATTCGGTGTTAAGATGGGGGATTTGCGCACCTTGGCCAAAAGCATCAAGCTCAATCATAGCCTCGCGCTGGAGCTTTGGCAGACGGGGAACCTGGACGCGATGCTGCTGGCGACCCTGCTGATGCGCCCCAAGGAGTTTTCGCTTGAGGAGCTGGATGCGATGGTGGCCGCCCTGACTTCCTCCCTGCTCGCCGACTGGCTAGGCACGCACGTGATCAAACTCCACCCGCAGAAAGAGCAGCTGCGCCAGCGCTGGATGCAGTCAGACCAGCCGATGACCCAACGTGCGGGCTGGAGCCTGACCACCGAGCGCATTATCAAGTCCCCGCAGGGGCTAGACCTGGCCGCCCTGCTGGATCGGATCGAGGCCGAATTGGGTAGTGCACCCGCGCTTGCCCAGTGGACGATGAACTACAGCCTGGCTGAGATCGGCATTCACTTCCCCGAGCACCGGGAGCGTGCCCTTGCCATCGGAGAGAAGCTGGGAGTGTTTCGCGACTACCCCACCCCGAAGGGCTGCACATCGCCCTACGCGCCCCTCTGGATTGCGGTGATAGTCAATCGCCAAGGGTAACCTGTTGCCTCCGCTGCCAACTTAGGCGAGAAGGATGTCTGTAGAAATGAACCGTAAGATTAGTGCCCGTTTTGCGCTTGGCCTCATTGCCGGGTTATGCTTCTTGGTTTGGGGCTTTATGTCCTTACCGCAGTGGATCGCGAGCCTTCGGCCAGAGCCTAAAGTCAAAATCATCATCTCGCTAGAGCAGTATAAGAAGATCAAAGAGGGGATGACGATCTCCGAGGTGCAAGCGGTCGTTGGAAGCCCTGGTGAAATAATGGGGGCAGGCTCGAATAGCAATACCCAATGGGTTCGTTATTCTTGGAAGAATAGACCTCTGGTGACCTATGCCTCGATCAATTTCATCAATGGGCGGGTCACTCAGCGTGAGCAGCAAGGACTGGAGTAGAGAATCCAATCTCCGCGTAGGAAATTGCGGATCGCTTGGCGAAATAGAGGGCACGAGTTTTTCGTTTGCTGACTGTAGAACCGATGTTATGGTGCGATGAGATATTCAACCGCTAGCTGCCCTCAGACACTCCTGCCTATTCTCCAAATCCAACATCTGGATGATCAGATGCTTTTTGGGGCGTTTCCGCATCACGGGAACAGCACGTTATGAACCAAGACGAACAGCAATTTCTCAACGATCTCGACAAGCGCCTGTGGGCGACGGCGGATCGGCTCCGGGGCAGTGTGGACGCCGCCGAGTACAAGCATGTGGTGCTCGGGCTTATCTTTCTGAAGTACATCTCCGACACGTTCGCGCAGCACCGCTTGGAGCTGGAGGCCAGCTTCCGCGACCCCGCAAGCGACTACCACTTGGAGGATGAGGCGGATATTGCCGCCGAGCTGGAGGTGCGCGACTACTACACGGAACAGAATGTCTTCTGGGTGCCTGCGGTGGCGCGCTGGGAGTTTCTCAAAGCCCATGCCAAGGTCGGGGTTGGGACTGAGATCATTTTGCCCGGCGGTGGTGCGTACCGTTTCCTGGGGGCGGGCCGTCTGATTGACGATGCGATGGAGGCGGTGGAGAAGGAGAACCCGAAGCTCAAGAACATTCTGGACAAGCGCTACGCCAGCCGCCAGATTGACTCGATCTATCCGGGAGTGATTGACCTGGTCTCGGGGATCCCGTTTCAGCACGCGACGCTGAAGTCCAAGGATATTCTGGGCCATGTCTACGAGTATTTCCTGGGGCAGTTTGCGATTGCGGAGGGCAAGAAGGGCGGGCAATACTACACGCCCAAGGCGATTGTGACCCTGATCGTGGAGATGCTCCAGCCGTTTGCCGGGCGGGTCTACGATCCGTGTTGTGGCTCGGGGGGCTTCTTTGTGTCGTCGGAGAAGTTCATCGGGGAGCACGGGGGCAAGATCGGGAGCATCTCGGTCTATGGGCAGGAGAGCAACCCTACCACCTGGCGGCTGGCCTCGATGAACATGGCGATCCGGGGGATGGACTACGACTTTGGCAAGGAGCCCGCGAGCACTTACACCCGCGACCAGCACCCCGATCTTCGCGCCGACTTCATCATGGCAAATCCCCCGTTTAACATGCGCGACTGGAACGAGGGCGTCAAGGACGATGACCCGCGCTGGAAGTACGGCATCCCGCCGACGGGCAACGCGAACTTCGCCTGGATTCAGCACATGGTGCATCACCTCGCGCCCAACGGGAGCGTCGGGCTCTTGCTGGCCAATGGCTCGATGTCGTCGAACACGAACAACGAGGGGGAGATTCGCAAGCAGTTCATCGAGAACGATCTGGTGGAGTGCATGGTGGCGCTGCCGGGCCAGCTCTTCACCAACACGCAGATTCCCGCCTGTATCTGGTTTCTAACTAAGAACAAGAACGCTCGGAACAAGAAGACCGACCGGCGCGGGGAGTTTCTGTTTATTGATGCTCGGAACCTGGGCTTCATGAAAGACCGCGTGCTGCGGGACTTCTCGGAAGCGGATATTGACCTGGTGGCCGATACGTTCCATGCGTGGCAGGAGGACGAGTATGAAGACGAGAAGGGCTTCTGCTACGCGGCGACGCTGGAGGAGATTCGAAAGAACGACTACGTCCTCACCCCTGGCCGCTACGTCGGCGCGGCGGATGTGGAAGAGGACGCGGAGCCCTTCGAGGAAAAAATGGCGCGGCTGGTGGCAGAACTGACAGGCCAGTTTGCGGAGTCTGCGAAGCTAGAAACGGCGATTCGCGAGAACTTAGCAGGGCTTGGCTATGGCGTCTGAGCTGCTCCCTGCTGGCTACGAACCGTTTCTTCGTGAGGTCAAGGAGCGCGTCCAGACGGCACAGGTACGTGCCGCCGTCGCGGTCAACACCGAGCTGATTACCTTCTACTGGTGGCTGGGACAGCGCATCGTCGAAGAGCAGGCGCATCATCACTGGGGGGATCGTGTTTTCGAGCGCCTTGCCCATGATCTGAGAGCGGCCTTCCCCGGAATGGAGGGCTTCTCTCGCACGAATCTTTACCGTGTCCGGGCGTTTTACCGGGCTTGGCGCGAGGTCGGAGAGAATGTCCCACAGGCCGTGGGACAAATTCCCTGGGGGCAAAACGTCGTACTGCTGGAGAAGCTCAAGGATGTCCCGACCCGATTGTGGTACGCGCAAAAGGCCATCGAGAATGGCTGGGGACGAACGGTGTTGGAGCATCAGATCGAGACGAAGCTCCACGAGCGTCTGGGAAAAGCGATCACCAACTTTGCCCAGACTCTGCCGTCGCCGCAGTCCGATCTGGCGCAAGCGCTTCTGAAAGACCCGTATAGCTTCGATTTCCTCACGCTCGCTGCCGATGCCCACGAGCGCCACCTGGAAGCCGGGCTCCTTGTCCATATCCGCGAGTTCCTGCTGGAGCTGGGCCAGGGCTTCGCGTTTGTAGGAAGCCAGTACCCGCTCACGGTCGGTGAGAGCGAGTTTTTCGTGGACTTGCTTTTTTATCACTTGAAGCTGCGCTGCTACGTCGTGATTGACCTGAAGATGCGTGCTTTCGAGCCGGAGTTTGCGGGCAAGATGAATTTTTATCTGTCTGCCGTGGACGACCTCCTGCGGCACACGGGGGATGCGCCCTCGCTGGGGGTGATCCTCTGCAAGACCAAGAACGCAACCGTGGCCGAGTACGCCCTGCGAGACATGAGCAAGCCCATTGGCGTCTCCACGCACCTCACCGAGTTACTCACCCGCTCCCTGCCAGAGAACCTCCAGAGCAAGCTGCCCACCATCGAGGAGCTAGAAGCCCAAGCAGGAGCAGTCCCGTTCCCGGAGGAATCGGAATGAGCGAGAAAACAAACGAGGAAAAGATGGCGCGACTGGTCGCGGAGCTAAACGGACAGTTTGCCGAGTCCGCGACGCTGGAAACGGCGATTCGAGAAGATCTGGCGGGGGTGGGCTATGGCGAGTGAATGGAAAACTGAACGCCTCGTCGCCTTATGTGAACTGATTGCAGACTGCCCACACTCGACACCACTTTGGACAGATAGCGGTGTGATTGTCCTCCGTAATCCAAATATCCGAGGAGGTCGCCTCGACCTAAGCACTGTAAGTTTCACTGATGAAGATCACTATGAGCAGAGAAGTCGTCGAGCCCGCTTAAAGGCTGGTGATCTAGTACTAACACGGGAAGCCCCTATGGGCGAAGTATGTATGATCCCTGAAGGACTTCGCTGCTGTTTAGGGCAGCGAATGGTCATGTTACGCACTGATCCGAAGAAATGCGATTCACGCTTTTTACTTTACTCTATTCAATCGAACGCGGTTCAACATGAGATTAAAGTTAACGAAGGCACTGGATCAACAGTTAGTAATCTGAGAATTCCATTGCTTGAGGCACTCCCAATATTTCATCCCCCTCTCGCAGAGCAGAAGCGCATCGCCCATATCCTCGGCACTCTCGACGACAAGATCGAACTCAACCGCCGCATGAACGCCACCTTGGAAGCCATCGCCCAGGCGCTCTTCAAATCCTGGTTCGTGGACTTCGACCCGGTACGCGCCAAAGCCAGCGGGGAAGCGGAGGAGTCCATCTGCCAGCGGCTCGGGCTCACTAGCGAGGTGCTGGCGCTGTTCCCGGATCGGTTGGTGGAGTCGGAGTTGGGGGAGATTCCGACTGGGTGGGAGGTTGCCCCATTAGGCAACTTGATCGAACTTGCGTATGGGAAAACGCTTAAAGCTGAAGATCGCCAAGGCGGAGAGGTTCCTGTTTTTGGATCAAATGGGATTATTGGCTGGCATCACAAAAAATTAGTTTCAGGCCCAGGCATAATTGTTGGGCGCAAAGGTAACCCTGGAATAGTCACTTGGTCTCATGCTGATTTTTTCCCGATTGATACTACGTTTTATGTTGTTTGTCTAACTCATATCAAAAGTTTATATTTTTTCTACTATGCTTTAAACCTACAAAATCTCGGAAATCTGGGAGCAGATTCAGCAGTACCTGGACTAAACAGAAATCATGCATATATGAGTCGTCAAGTCATACCAAACATTAAAATCTTCAAATTTTTTGACGCTCAGATTGCATCTATTTTTGCACAAAAATATAGTAACGATCAACAAAATCGCACTCTTGCAAATCTACGCGATACTCTCCTTCCCAAACTCCTCTCCGGTGAGCTGAGCGTTGCGGAGGCGGGGGAAGTGGTTGAGGGGAACGGATGAAGATA
>NZ_JAYUPA010000635.1:0-11965 GCF_043760365.1 Armatimonas sp. | reverse complement strand
GGTCGCCCAGTACCACGATATGAATCCGAACTATGCCTACGAGCGCCCGGGTTACGACAGCGCAGCATCCGATAGTTCCTGGAACCGCGACGACTCGTAGCCCATGCGCCGACCACAGACTCCGCTGCGGGTTCTTTGCTACGCCGTCAATGGCCTTGGGCTGGGGCATCTGACACGTACTATTGCGATTGGCCGGCAACTCCGGCGGCTGTGTTGGGCGCTGGGTGAGCCGCTGGAGCTGGTGATCCTGACATCGAGCGAGGGCGATGGGCTGGCGCTCGTCCACGATTTTCCAGCCTTTAAGATTCCCTCTAAAAATATTGTGAGCGGCGGCGGGTTCTCGGCGCACCGCTACCGCAAGCTCGGAAAGCAGTGGGTCTGGAACGCGATCAATCTCTTCTCGCCCGATATTCTCGTCGTGGACACGTTTCCGGCAGGGAGTTTCCATGAGCTCTATGACGTGCTTGACCTAGGTAGTAAGAATGTCTTCGTCTGCCGCGCCGTGCGGCCCGATGTCGCAAACCAGCCGACCTTCCAGAGTGCGCTACGTGGCTACGACAAGATAATTCTGCCCGAGGAAGACGGCGTCAACGACACGCCGCTACCCGAGCAAGCGCAAGAGAGAGCTGTTGGGGTACCGCCGATCCTGTTGCGCTCCGTCGAGGAGACCTACGAAAAGGCGGAGGCACGGGAGCGTCTAGGCATTCCAGAATCTGCGAAAGCACTCTATGCCTCCACAGGCGGCGGCGGCGATAAAGATGCCGAGGCGCTCTTTGAGCAGCTTGTTGTGGCGGCGCGCGCCCTGCCGGAGATTCACTTCACGCTCGGGGCCGGAATGCTCTACCGAGGGCGTGAGTTTCCGGCTCCCAATGTCTCTTGGACGCGCCGCCCCGTGCTGAGCGAGTGCTTCAGGGCCTTTGAGGGAGCGATCACGGCAGGCGGCTTCAACTCCGTGTGGGAGCTGCTGCACAGTGGTGTCCCGTGCCTGTTTTTGCCCCTGGCCCGTGGCTGGGACGACCAAGAGGCGCGGGTGGAGCGCTGCGTCGCGGCGGGTGCCGGGGTGCGGCTCACCGACTTGAGTGCAGAGGCGATTGCGACGGGTATCCAGAATCTCCCCCAAACGATCCCACGCCTCGCACCGCGCAACGGAGCGCTCGCCGCCGCCGAAGAGATTCTCTCCCTGGTGTTTGACCGCAAGCACCTGGAAGACGCAGCGCTTCTCTGCGATCCAAGCGTGCTCTTTGCCGCCGCACAGAAAGGCATGACCGAAGAAACACTCCTCAGAGCCGCCGCCAAGCGCTGGAAACACACAGAAGACCACTCTCCTGATTCCGCAGAAGCACTGCTACAAGAGCTTTTCGCATCACGAAACACAGTTTTTTAGTCTTCTGGCTTTTTGCTGGCGTCGAAGTACTCCACCGTCTTGACGGCATCGCCTTCGCGTAGCTCGATCAGCTTGACGCCTTGCGTGGAGCGGTTCTGGGTGGTCTTGATCTCGCTGACTTTCACGCGAATTCCCGTGCCGTGCTCCGTGACAATCATCAGGCGCAGGTTCTCCTGGCCCTCACGTGGCACGACACACGCGGCTTTCAGATGCCCGGTGCGCACCGTGATGTCCATGGTCTTGAGACCCTTGCCCCCGCGCCCCTGCGTTTTGTAGGCCGCCATCGAGGTTCGTTTGCCCAGACCGTTCGCTCCCACCACCAGCAAGTCGGAGTCGTCGGAGGCGATATCGAGGCCCACGACGTGGTCATCTTCGCCATCCAGCACGATCCCACGCACCCCGCCCGACGCGCGACCACTGGCACGCACATCGGATTCTTTAAAGCGAATCGCCATGCCCTTGATCGTCGTCAGCACGATGTTCTGCTCGCCATCGGTGAGTTTCACCCAGTTAAGCTGATCACCCTCGTTCATGTCAAACGTGACCAGACCATTAGCTCGCAGGTTCGCGAACTCCGCAATACGTGTGCGCTTGATCTCACCGCGCACGGTTCCCATGAAGAAGTACCCCTCAGCGTTCTTCAGGTTACGGATCGGTACAGTCGCCGTGACGTGCTCATCGGGTAGTACCTGGATCAGGTTGATGATATTAGTGCCCATCGCCGTCCGACTTGCCTCCGGCACTTCAAAGGCTTTGAGACGATAGACTCGGCCTCGATCCGTGAAGAAGAGAATATAGTCGTGTGTCGAGGCCATGAACAAGTGCTCGAAGCCATCTTCCTCTTTGGTCTTGCCCGCGATCCGGCCCTTGCCGCCCCGCCCTTGTGTCGGGAACGTGTCCATCTTCAGGCGACGGATATACCCATCACGGGTGATCGTGATGAGCATCTCCTCATCCGCGATGAGGTCTTCGAGATTGATCTCCTCCGCCTCGGTTCTTTCCATGCGGGTGCGGCGAGCATCGCCGAACTTGTCGCGCAGGTACTCCAGGTCTTTTTGAATGTGCGCGTCTACCCGGCGCGGATCCGCGAGAATGTCTTCGAGGCGTGCGATCTCTTTAAGAATCTCACGGTACTCGCTCTCGATCTTGTCCTGCTCCAGCCCGGTCAGGCTGCGCAGCTGCATGCTGAGGATCGCTTCGGTCTGAATGCCCGTAAAGCCAAAGCGCTCGATGAGCCGTCCGCGCGCCGCTTCGGTGTTGCGTGACTGACGGATGATAGCAATCACTTCATCGAGGTTCTGCACCGCGATCTGGTAGCCCTCTAAAATATGGGCACGAGCCTTGGCGCGAGCCAGCTCAAACTTGGTGCGGCGCGTGATAACCACTCTTCGATGGTCTATATACTCTTGAAGAATCGATTTCAATCCAACGAGCTTGGGCTGAAGAATCACGCGCGACTTATCCTTATTTTCCTTTTGATCCGTCTGATCAATGGTCTGCGCGATCAGCGTAATCAGATTGACGCCGAAGTTCATACGCATAGGGGTGTGCTTGAGCAGGTAGTTGAGTACTTTCTGCGGCAGCACATCGCGCCGCAGCTCGATCACCACACGAATGCCAGTCTTGTCGGTGTAGTCGTTGACATTGGTGATGCCCTCAACTTTTTTCTCGCGCGCCAGCAGCCCAATCTGCTCGATCAGCTTGCTCTTGATTACCTGGTACGGCAGCTCGGTGATAATAATGGCGCTCTTGCCGTTGTCCATCTGCTCAAAGTGAACTTTGGCCTGCATGGTCACCGAGCCGCGCCCGGTCTCGTAGGCGGCGCGAATTCCTTTTTGCCCTAGGATCAAGCCCGATGTCGGAAAGTCCGGGCCGGGAATAAAGGTCATCAGCTCTTCGGTGGTGGCCGCCGGGTGGCGCAGGAGATGGATCAGCCCTCCACAGACTTCCGTGAGGTTATGCGGCGGCATGTTGGTGGCCATTCCCACCGCAATGCCCGTCGCACCGTTACAGATTAAGTTCGGGAACTTCCCCGGCAGCACCGACGGTTCCCGGCGCTCGTTATCGAAGGTCGGAGTAAAATCAACAGTGTCTTTTTCAATATCCTCCAGCAATTCCATTGCTAAAGGTGTCATTCTCGCTTCAGTATAGCGGTAAGCGGCCGGTGGATCGTCGTCAATAGAGTTATGGACAAAGACACCGCCACTCAGCAAGAAGTTATGGTGAGTATCTACCGTAATATCGTAGACATCCGCCGTCTCTTCAAGCCATTTTATGGAAACGATACGGTGATTGTAGTTTGCAGAAGCTGCCACAAGCTCTTCAAACGTTCCAAAGTAACTCTGCGCTTTTGCCCAGCGTGGAATATTGTTGTTCGGGCGATTTGTTTCGTAGATCTCAGGAGTGAGCGTCTCCGCACCAAACTGAGCGATAAGCGCCGAGCCGTAGCGTCGTATTCGCTGTCGCACCACATTTTGCTTGTAGCTTGGATCTTGCCAGCACTGTTTGAGGCTCTCAACGGCTTTCACATTGAGCTGTTGCATGTAGTCAGGATTTTCCGCTAGCCGTGCCGCTGCCCCTCGCTGTACCCCTTCACGATGGGCCTGCTGGAAGTTTTTGTCCTGCCACTGCCCATTGATTTTCTCACGGTGCGCAATGCGTGTCCGTGGATCGTCCCAGAGCTTCTTCGCCATTTTCTGGTGGTGATCTGCCGCAAACTTGGCCCGATAGCTCTCGTCCTGCCAGAGCGCTTTCGCCTGCTCGCTCAGACGTGCACGTAGCTCTGGCGACTGCATCGCCACTGTAATTGCGGCCACGATTTCTTCGCGCTTGCTGTCGTCCTGCCACATTGCCCGGCTCTTCTCACCCACAATACGCGAGACTTCCGCACGCTGCTCCGGAGTCAACGGACGTTTTTCAATGCCCTGAAGTGCCGCGCTCATTTTTATCCGATAGTCTGGATCAGCCCACAGAAGCCGCATGCGCTCGGCGATAACCGCACGCGCCTCAGTGTTCTGAGCGTAGTGCTCTTTCAGCCGCGCCCCTATTTTTTTTCCATTCTCCGCCCGAAACTCAGCACTCTGGTTCTGCGTCACCATCCGTTGGCGGCGTTCTTCACGCACTTCCGGGTTTTCATCGTAGAAGCGCTGGACTCCCTCACGCTGCGCCGTGCGGAACGCTTCGTCCTTCCAGAGCTCGGCCAGATGGAGTGCATGTAGATGAAGATGTTCCACAAACCCAAGCCGCTCAATGTTCTCAGGACGGTTATCGAATCGGTTGAAATTTTTATGGTGGCGCACAAACGGCCCCACTGCCGGAGTAACACGACCCGTTTTTTCATTAAACGCATCCGCAATGCGGTGTACAAACTCCCACTGCCCTGTCTGCGGCTGCTGGACACGCAAGTAGTTATTGAGCCCCTCTTTCACAGGGGCTGTGTCGAAGTAGCCTGGCATGAGGCTATCTTCGGGAGTCAGGAATTGCGCCTCTTTATAGAGGCCGCTACGCAGCAAGAAGCGGTGATCGGGTGTACAACGAATCTCTTCGCCATTATCCAGAGTGACTTGAATAAGAGCCGCACCGCGACGGGTGATACGTGAGTTGCGACCTTCCCCAACCACAATTTGACCTTCAGCATCTACAGAGTAAACCGAGAACACTTCCTCTTTCGGAAGCAGCGCCAGCTCAGCAAAACTCTTCTCGGTACCATCCAGTAACCTGATCTTCGTATCACCAGTAAAACAGCCGAAGTTTCCCTGGCCATCCACTAAAGGGTATCTTAAGGAGAAATCTTGCGCCATTCTGACCATTGTCATATAAATAGCCTGATCACCGTGCGGGTGGAAGTTACCGATAGTCTCTCCGACGATCTTAGCGGACTTTAAATGGCGGTTTGTGGGGGCGAGCCCCAGCTCACGCATGGCATAGAGAATACGCCGCTGCACCGGCTTGAGGCCATCGCGGACATCCGGGAGGGCGCGCGAGACAATCGTGGACATTGCGTAGCCCATGTAGCTGGTACGCATCTCTTCACTGATCTCGATCTTGGGGCCATCGTAGACCATGACACTGATCCCGGGCACTACCAGAGTGTCCTGTGTCTCAGGCATGTCAGGCGTCTCGTCGGTGTCAGACATAGCTTCAGCGGGGGTTGTTAGTTCATCGGGCATAGAAAATCCTCAAACAAAAAACAAAAGGCTACCGGGGTACTCCGTTGTGGTACCGGAGAGCGGAAATCATCCCTGTATTTTATCACGAAATAGGCTAGAATGGATTATGTTACCTCTACTTCCCTCGCTTATCGCCACAGTGCGGGTTCCTCAGGCCCCCGTGCAAGCTCCCTCCTGGGAGAGCCTCCAGCGCAGCTTTGCCTACGATGCCACCAAGCCGCTCGATGCAAAGGAGACGCGAGAAGGGGATCGGCTAAAACTTACCTTCACCAACCTGCGCGGCGAGAGCGTGACGGCGCTCTACCAGAAGCCCGACGGCTCCGGCCCGTTTCCGTGCATCGCGCTGCTGCATGGTCTCGGAGGTAGCAAAGAGCAGCTCTTTAGTTTGATGGCACCGGAGCTTATCAAGCAGGGCTTCGCGGTTTTCGCCCTAGACGCCGCGCTGCATGGCGAGCGCAAAGAAGACGGCAAGAGCCCGCAGGCCGCGTTTCTGAAAGTTGTTCCGGACACCGTGAAAGACTGGCGGCAAGCGCTAGACTGGCTCACCAAGCGCCCGGAGATCAATAAAGAGCGTATTGGGCTGTTAGGGTACTCCATGGGTGCGTTCCAAGGAAGCATTCTGATGGGAGTCGAGCCGCGCTTCCAGGCCGCCACGCTCTGCGTGGGCGGCGACCCGTTTGTCAAGTTCCCGGGCGCCTCGCTGGCATCTCCCAGCAACTTTATCGGCCACGCCACCCCGCGCCCGGTCTACTTTGCCAATGGCACCAAAGACACCACCGTCACGCCCGCAGCCTCCCGAACACTGATTGACGCGGCCAAGGCCCCGAAAATTATTAACTGGATTGAGTCCGGCCATATTCTGCCCGCCGATGACGTCCGCAAGGGGCTGGCCTGGCTCACCCTGCGCCTCAAGCTCCCGGCCAGTGCCGATAGATATGCCGCCCCAGACTCTGCGGCGCTTGTCTTCTCCCCCGTGGAAGACACCGAGGCGCGGGTGGAGAAAGTCAGCTTCACTAATGCCGCCAAGGAGAGTGTTGGTGGGCTCTATGTGCGCCCCAAAGACGGTGCTGGGCCTTTCCCACTCGTGCTGGTGCTTCACGGAAAGGGACACAGTAAAGAGCGCATGCTCAATACCATGAAGCGCGAGTTCGCCCAGCGGGGAGTCGCCGCCCTTGCACTCGACGCCGCAGGCCACGGCGAACGCAAGCCGAGCACCGACACCGAGAGTATCTTCACCACGACGATCCGAGACTACCGGCAGCTCCTCCCCAATTTATTGGAGCGCCCTGAGCTTAACTCCGAGAAAGTCGGGCTGATCGGGTTCTCGATGGGCGCGATGATGGGCACCATTCTCACGGCCATTGACGAGCGCATCCGCGTGGCGCTCCCCTGCGTCGGTGGGGAACTCGAAAGTCTTCCCGAAGCCTGCCGCCCCGCCGCCTTCGCGCCGTACCTGACCGATCGTCCACTGGCGTTTATCAATGGACACAACGACCCGACAGTCCCTGAAGCTGCCGCCCAAAAGCTCCACGCCGCCGCAGGCACAGCTCCGACAATCTTCTGGTACGCCGAAGCGGATCACACGATCCCCAAGCCCACCCTGCGCCTGGGAACCGACTGGCTCATAGAAAAACTGAAATGAGGCAGCGAGCACTAAAATGAGACAGCGAGCGACGGTGCCCGATCTCCGGGGCAAGACGCAAGCTGAGGCGTTGGCACTCCTGAGACGCAGTCAGCTCAAGCTCGGAGAGGTCGGCGTGGGCAGCAGCACACTGCCCAAAGGCCGGGTCTGCGAGCAGATTCCCGCTGCGGGCGTCAAAGTGCCTGTCAACGCGCCGATTGATGTAAGGCTTAGCCGTGGCCCCAGCGACGATCCCGGGCTGCTTAAGAACGCGAAAGAGGGCGCACGCTATGCCCCCGACAAGCGCGGCAAGAGCGTCATTCGTGTCCCGCGCCAGGTCGAGAACCCACCCACGGATTTTCTGAAAGGCGGCAAGGGCGTCACTCTCGTCGCGGAGGGCCTGGAGAACCCGCGCTGGCTGAGTGTGGCCCCAAACGGCGATATCTTCGTGGTGGAATCCCGGCTGGAAGTCAAGAAGACAAAGCAGCCCAACCGCGTGACTGTCCTGCGTGACACCAACGGCGATGGAAAGGCGGATCAAAAAAGCCTCTATGCCGACAACCTCTACCTGCCCTTTGGGATCGCGTTTCACCGGGACTTTCTCTACGTCGCCAACACGGGTAGCGTCGTGCGCTGGCCCTACAAACCCGGTGACTTAGTAGCGAGACAGCCCACCGAAACGGTCATTTCGGACATTCCGGAGATCGGAATGCGCCAGCACTGGACACGTAATCTCGCCTTTTCTCCCGACGGCAAGTGGCTCTATGTCACGATCGGAAGCAAGGAGAACGCCGCTATAGAGGAAGCTCCGCGTGCCACCATCGTGCGCTACGCCCTAGATGAAACGGGCAAACCCATCGGCAAACTAGCTATCTTCGCGTCGGGCCTGCGCAACCCGATTGGCATGGCGTTCCATCCGAAGACAAAGGCGCTCTGGGCCGTGGTCAGCGAGCGTGACTATCTCGGCGACGAGCTCGTCCCTGATTTCCTCACCGAGATCAAAGAGGGCGGCTTCTACGGCTGGCCCTACTACTACCTCGGCCCACACCACGACCCGCGTCTGCCCGAGCGCCCGGACTTAAAGAAGCGCACCCTGATCCCCGATATACTCTTCCCCGCCCACTCCGCTCCGCTCGGCTTGGTGTTCGATAAAGGCGGCAATGCCTATGTCGCGCTCCATGGCTCGCAGAACCGCAGCACGCTCACGGGCTACAAAATCGTCAAAATTCCCGCCGGATCAAAAAAGCCCCAGGACTTCGTCACCGGCTGGCTCATTAATCCCCAAGGCAACGCCGTCAATGGCCGCCCCGCCGGGCTCGCCTGGGCCATGGACGGCTCGCTACTCATCGCCGACGACTGGGCGGGACGCATTTGGAGGGTGAAGCTAAACTAAAAGCCGCCCGGCACGCGCACAACAGGCAGCTTGGACTTAGAGCGAAGTGCTCTTATTTTGCAGCGAGCAACTTCTCAATTTCCGCGACGACGCTAGGGATCATCGGATCCGTGCCCGCCTTGACGCGACCAGCGATCTCGCCCTTGCGGTTAATGAGGAACTTGGCGAAGTTCCACTCGATGGGGCCACCGAACTTGGGGTTGGTCGCCTTTTCGGTCAGGAACTTGTAGAAAGGCGCAATGCCCTCACCCTTGACCGTGATCTTGGAGAACATCGGGAACGCGACCTTATAGGTAGCCTCGCAGAACTCCTTGATCTCTTTGTCCGTGCCGGGCTCCTGAGCGCCAAAGTCGTTGGCGGGGAAACCCAGAATCACCAGCCCCTTGTCCTTGTACTTCTCGTAGAGCGCTTCAAGGCTCTTGTACTGGGGCGTGTTGCCGCACTTAGACGCCACATTCACCACCAGCACAACACTGCCTTCGTAGCGAGAGAGCTTGACAGGGTTGCCCTGAATGTCTTTCACCGCAAAATTCAGTGCGGCAGGAACGGGCACATTCGGGTACTCAGGGTTCGTCGGGGAAGACGCAGCGCCGAGGGAGTCGGGCTTGACACCAGCGAGCCTAGCCTCGGCGACATTGTCAAAGCTGGCAAACGAGCGGTTGTGGAGCCGGTAGTACATCCCACGATAGGTGAAGTAACCCGCGGCGTAGTTGATATGACAGTAGCTGCACTTCTGGCCTTCTTTTTTTGCGTACTCAGGCCGCGCCGATGCCGCAGAAATAAAGACCAGACAAACGGCGCTGGTAAGTAGCATTGTTCGCATTTCGCTTCTAGTTTACCAAACGCCTCCTCTCCACCGACACTGTAGATCATGGAAAGAAAACTAGCGAGTGTCCAGTGCGTGCTGGCGCTCCACCCTATCGAGAACGCGGATGCGATTGAGCTGGCTCAGATCAATGGCTGGCAGTGCGTGGTCAAGAAAGGCGAGTTTGCCGTGGGGTCGCTTGGGGTGTTCTTTGAGATAGATGCCATCCCGCCCGAGCTGCCACAGCTCGCGTTTCTCTGGACATCACGCACCGCCGAGAGCCCGCGGCCGCGGCCGGAGAGCTTCCGCATCAAGACCATGCGCCTGCGCGGGGCGCTCTCTCAGGGCTTGCTCATGCCATTGGCAAACTTTGACCTCCCTGAGAGCCTGACCGAGGGCGACGATCTCACGGCGACTCTTGGCGTCGGTAAGTGGGAGCCGCCGGTTCCGACGGGCATGGGCGACTGGCGCGCACCGTTCCCACCGCTGGTGCGCAAGACCGATGAGATGCGTGTTCAGAGCGTGCCCGGTGTGCTGGACGAGCTGCACGGCCTGCCCTACGTGATTACCCTCAAGTGCGACGGCACCAGTGCGACGTACTGCATTGATCCGCGCACCGACGAGTTCCATGCCTGTGGCCGTAACCAGAGCATCACCGAGGGCGCAAATCACTACTGGAATGTTGCTAGGAAGTACGAGATCGAGGCAGTGCTCCGCAAGTTTCCCAACTTCGCGGTTCAGGGCGAAATCTGCGGGCCGGGCATTCAGAAGAACCGCCTCGGGCTCAAGTCCATGGAGTTCTTCGCCTTCAATGTCTACGACCAGCAGCAGGGCAAGTACCTCAACCACGACGACACCCGCGCGTTTCTAGAGTCGGCCAATCTCCCCGCCGTCCCGATTGTCGAGGAAGGCGAAGGGTTTGCCCATACCCAGGAGTCGCTGCTCGCCCTGGCCGAGGGTAAGTACGACGGCACGAGCAACGAGCGTGAGGGAATCGTCATCCGGCCAAAGACCGAGCGCAACAGCCTACTTCTGGCAGGGCGGCTCTCGTTCAAGGTGATCTCGAACCGCTTCTTACTGAAAGAGGGCGAGTAGCACCGCCGGTCAGAGCGGCGGTGCTGGAGAGCCTCGTTCCTCGGCTACAAAGGCCGTTCCGGCCATACCCAATTCTTATGGGCGGCACGCCCTTTGCAGCGCGGAGCGCTCTGCAGCCTCCCCCCTCCTACGGGGGAGGCGATATAATGCCCCTTACGTGCCTCAGCCCGGGGCACCAGGAGGTTTGATTCGTGGCATTTGCAAGCTGGCAGCGGACGATAGACTGTGGCGCACTGCGCGCCGAGCACGTGGGACAGGAAGTGGTGGTTAATGGGTGGGCCAATAGTGTCCGTGACCACGGCGGGGTTGTCTTCATGGACTTGCGGGACCGCACCGGTCTCGTGCAGATCGTCGCCGATCCGACGCGCAATGTCACGGGTCCCGAGGCACACGCTATCGCCGAGAAAGTCAAGAGCGAGTGGTGTATCGCCGTGCGTGGCCGCGTCGCCGCACGGCCCGAGGGGCTGGCAAACCCCAATCTAGAGACGGGCGCAGTGGAGATAGAAGCGATTGAGGTAACGGTCTTTAACGCAGCGCGAACACTCCCCTTCCAGCTCGACGATAAAAACATCAACGAGGAAGCGCGGCTCAAGTACCGGTATTTAGACCTGCGCCGTCCCGAGATGTACCGCAAGATGCATCTGCGGCACGAGATCGTCCGGGCCGTGCGCGAGTATTTTTATGCTCATAATTTCCTGGAGATCGAGACCCCCGTGCTGACAAAATCGTCGCCCGAGGGTGCCCGCGATTACTTGGTTCCGTATCGCTTGCAGGCCGGGAAGTTCTATGCTCTGCCCCAAGCTCCACAGCAGTTCAAGCAGCTTCTGATGGTGGCGGGAATGGAGCGCTACTTCCAGATCGCCAAGTGCTTCCGCGACGAATCACAAAGGGCCGATAGGCAGCCGGAGTTCACACAGATTGATCTTGAGATGGCCTTCGCCACCCAAGACGACGTGCTCAGCATCGTCGAGGGGCTGATGATCGAGGTAGTGGAGAGGTTCACCGAGAAGACCGGAAAGACCATTCTCTCCAAGCCCTTTCCACGGTTCTCCTTCGATGAATCTATGCGCCGCTTTGGCACCGACAAACCCGATATTCGCTTCGGGCTGGAGCTGATTGACTGTGCGCCGCATCTGACTGAGACGCAGTTTGCGGTCTTCCAGCAGACGCTTGCAAATGGGGGCCAAGTGAAAGCCGTGCGCTATCCCGGCGGCGCGGGCATTCCCCGCCGCGAGATGGACGAGCTGGGTAACCTCTCCCGCGACTGGGGCGCAAAAGGCATGGCCTACTTCTTAGTGGACGAAGAAGGCAAGGCAACCAAAGGCCCCGTCGCCAAGTTTCTGAGTGATGCTGAGAAGGAAGCCTTAGTCGCCGCCGCCGAGGCCAAGCCGGGCGACTTAGTCGGATTCATCGCCGACCAGCCCGACACCGTGGCAAAAGTTCTGGATCGCTTGCGGCGCTTTATCGGGGGCAAGCTCGGGCTGATTGACAAGAACAA
>NZ_JAYUPA010000634.1:0-4138 GCF_043760365.1 Armatimonas sp. | reverse complement strand
GGGCTGATCAACCTGCGCGGACAGATAGTCACGGCGATAGACCTGCGCAAGCTGCTCCTACTCGGCGAGCGGCCTGACAATAAGCCCGCCATGAATATCATTATCAAGAGCGACGATGGGTTAGTTAGCCTTCTTGTCGATGAGATCGGCGATGTGCTTGAGCTAGAACACGGTAGCCACGAGCGTCCACCCAAGACACTGCAAGGGCGCGTGCGAGATTGCATCCAGGGGGTTTACCAGCTTCCTAACCAGCTCTTGCTTGTCCTCAATTGTGCCCAGATAACCGGCAGTCAGGCCGTCGCATGAAGGGAAGCATCAGAAATAAGATTGGGGCGATCTGCCTGATCGCTATTGTGATCGCCATAGGAATGGCACTTTACTCCGCACGCTTATTAGACTCCGTCCGTGGCGAGCTGAGCCGTGGCCAGGTCGTCGCACAGGCAATCCGCAATCATATGCAGGCGGACATGATGCACGATGCGCTACGCGGCGATGTACTCGCTATGCTTCTGGCTAAAGAGGATCAGGTAGCTCGTCAAGCCGCTCGCAAGGATCTCTCCATACATGCGGAGATTTTGCGCAAGGCCGTAGCGGATAATGCAAAGCTTCCCCTGAGCCCACTGAGCCGTGAGCGCATCATAGGCGTTCTGCCTGCGCTAGAAAAGTATGTTCTGACTGCGGGAGCAATCGGCGATCGCGCACTTACCGACCCCTTTGGGGCTAACACGCAGTTCCCTGGTTTCTTGAAAGCCTTTGGGGAGCTGGAAGGGGCGATGGCGAATGTCAGCGAGGCACTAGAGGCCGACGGAAAGTCTAGCAAAGAGAGTGGTATTGACTCGGTAGACCAGCTCCGTATCAAGACGGGAGCCATGACCTGGTTCGTGCTGATTACGGCAGGTGTGGGGCTTTCTTTGCTTGTGCGTAGCGTCCTGCTACCCCTGAACACTCTCATCAATCACTTCAAGACAATGGCCCAGGGAGGCAGTGTGGCCGACCGCATGGACGACACCAAGGCGGGCGAGGTCGGTGAGGTCGCGCACTGGTTCAACCGCGTGATGGACCATCGCCAGACCGAGGCTGCGGAGCAAGAAAAGAAAGATGCTGACACACGTGGGCAGCTTGAGGCGATTCACCGAAGCCAGTGTGTGGTGGAGTACGGCATGGATGGTAGCATCTTGACCGCCAATGAGAGCTTTCTTACCCTGCTGTGCTATCGAGCGGAGCAGATTCAGGGGCAGCACCATAGCCTCCTTGTGGTTCCCGAGGAGCAAAAAAGTGCAGGATACCGACAGTTCTGGAGAGATCTCGTGCAGGGCTCCTATCAAATGGGCGAGTATAAGCGTGTGGATCGGAATGGACGGGTTGGGTGGTTACAGGCGATCTACACGCCGATTCTCAATCCCCAGGGCGAGCCCTATAAGATCGTGGAGTTCGCTACCGATATCACAGTGCGCAAAGTGGATGAGCTTAATAAGGCACGCAATGTTGAGCAGATCAACCAGACTCAGCTCGTGATCGAGTTCACTCCTGAGGGAATTATTACGAAGGCGAATGACAGCTTTTTGGCCCTGATTGGCTACTCAGCCAGTGAGCTCATTGGCAAGCACCACCGCTCCCTGGTGTGTAGTAAGTACCACTCCGTAGATGAGTACCGCCGCTTCTGGCAGGAATTGACGGCAGGCAACTACGTGGCCACGGAGCATAAGTATATTGCCAAGGCGGAGAAAGAGCGCTGGCTTCAAGCGACCTACAACCCCGTTTTGGATGCAGGTGGCCAGCTCAAAAGCGTGTCACTTGTGGCGACGAATGTAACCTCACGCAAGCGGATGGAGGCCAATCTCACGGCGACCATGGCGGCAGTGAGCCGGAGTGCGGATGCACTTCTCATGGCGTCGGAGGAGCTGACCTGCATCAGCCAGAACATGGGTATTTCGTCCGATCAGACCGCAACCCAGGCCGCGCTTGTGGCCAGTGCCTCCGAGGAAGTGCATCAGAACGTCGCCACGGTTGCCTCCGGTGCGGAAGAGACCGGGATGGCCGTCCGTGAAGTGGCTCGCAATGCCGCTGATGCGGCGATGGTAGCCACCCACGCGGTTCAAGTGGTAGATCAAGTTAACCGGACGGTGGCAAAGCTTGGGGCTAGCAGTCGGGAGATCGGCGCGGTTGTCCAGACAATCAACTCCATTGCGGAGCAGACCAATCTTCTGGCGCTAAATGCCACGATTGAAGCGGCGCGAGCGGGCGGAGCAGGCAAGGGCTTCGCCGTGGTCGCTAATGAAGTGAAAGAGCTTGCCAAAGAGACCTCGGGAGCTACCAAGGACATTAGTCGCAAGATCGAGGCAATCCAGAAAGACACGGTGGCGGCAGTGGCGGCTATTGCGGAGATCGAGGAGATAATCCGGCAGATTCACGGCTTTCAGAACACGATTGCTAGCGCCGTGGAGGAGCAGTCCGCCACGATGTCGGAGATTAGCCGGACGATTGAGGAGGCGGCACGAGGCACCAGTGAGATCGCGGCAAATATGAGCGGGGTTGCGCAAGGTGCACAGGCCACAGCGACAGGCGCAAGCCAAACACTTAGCTCCGCAAGTCAGCTAGCACAGATGGCCATGGAGCTTACGGAACTGACACATCAGTTTAGCAACGAGGAAGAGCCTTCGCAGCAAGCTCCTAGCAATAGCTTCCGCATTGCCGAGAACGCTCTTCGGAGTCGTCGGGAGCCTAGTGGACGGCTATGACACTTGTCTCTGTTACTTCCGTTCGCAACAAGCTAATGCTCTTAGTAGGGGCATTTTTAGGGGTCTTTCTTCTGCTTGGCGGCGTGGCGGGCTGGGCGCTCCAGTCCGTTAAAGTCGGTGGCCCCTACTACAGCCGTATCGTGCAGTCCAAAGATCTCATCGCGGATGTGCTGCCGCCACCTGAGTATCTGATTGAGAGCTACCTAGTGGCGCTTCAGCTCAAAGATGTCACACGCTCTGAGGAGCGACTGATTCTATTGGAGAGCCTGAAGAAGCTTCGCAAGGACTACGATGAGCGGCATGCGTTCTGGGACAAGGATCTCCCTGCTAGCCCCCTACGCACGGCGCTGCTGGAGAGATCCCACGCCGCGGCCCAGCGGTTTTTCGTGGTACTCAATCAAGAGTATATCCCGGCGGTCTTTCGAGGCGATACCGCACGGCTTCAGGTGCTGACGGCGACCTCGCTCAAGGTGGCCTACCAAGAACATCGCAGTGCTGTAGACACCGTGGTCTCGCTGGCGACGCGGCGCTATGAGAGCGATGAAACGACGGCCCAGGGGGTGGTGGCGTTTGCGGGGCTGGCTCTTGCCCTGCTGAGCTTTAGTATGCTGGTGGCGACGGGAGTGCTTGCCTGGCGGGTAAGTCTGAGCATCATGAAGGACGTTACTCACCAGACCGCTGATCTGGAGCGCACCCGCACCGAGCTTCAAGAAGTCTTTACCCGGCTGAGCCAGGTCGCGGCCCGTGTGAAGCAAGACGCCGATCAGGCTGCCCACACGGGTTTTCAGCTCGATGGTGCCGTTTCCTCGACCAACGAGGCGATGGGGGCGGTAGCTCGCTTGATGGGTGAGGTGGCTCAGGCTGTTGAGCAAGTCGCGGGCCGGAGTGAGGGGGTTGCGCTGAGCTGCTCTGAGCAAGAGGTCAGCACGCATGAGGCGCTCTCTGCACTGGAAGCCATGCGCGCGGCCACCGATCGTGTGAGCACTGCCAGCAGAGATCAGCAGATGATGGCACGAAGCGTTAGGCTGGAGATGGATGCTGCCGCGCAGGCTGTACAGGCACTTTCCGGCTCGGCTGAGCGCTTTGCCTCATCGGCAGGGCGTGCGGCGATGGTAGCACGCAACAGCGGCACGACAGTGGCCCAGACAATCCATAGCATGCATCGTATTGAGGAGCAGATGGGAGCTTTCTCCTCAAAAGTGGAGGATTTAGGCGGCAAGAGCGACCAGATCGGTGGGATCGTTGGGACGATCAATTCCATTGCACGTCAGACGAACTTACTTGCACTCAATGCCACTATCGAGGCGGCCCGCGCCCGTGAGCATGGCCTTGGCTTTGCCGTCGTTGCTGATGAGGTGCGTAAGCTTGCGGTGCAGGTAACCCAGGCGACTACCGAGATC
>NZ_JAYUPA010000633.1:0-4152 GCF_043760365.1 Armatimonas sp. | reverse complement strand
TGGCGGCGGCGCGGGCATGGCGCAGGAGACTCTTGGGGGTCATGACGACCAGCGGACGTGGATCTGTCTTGAGGGTGGCACTCTGCCGGCGAAGCAAGTGGAAGTACTGCCCCGCGGTCGAGCAGTTCGCCACGCGCAGATTACTGCCCGCACACTGGAGTAAAAATCTCTCCAGACGCGCCGACGAGTGCTCGGGGCCAGCCCCCTCGTAGCCGTGAGGGAGGAGCATCACGACCGTTGGGTTCTGCTCCCACTTGGCTTTCCCACTGACAATAAACTGATCAATGATCACCTGTGCGCCATTGACAAAGTCGCCGAACTGCGCCTCCCAGAGCACGAGGGTTCCCTCTGCGTGTACCGAGTAGCCGTACTCAAAGCCCAGCGCTGCCGTCTCCGAGAGTGGGCTGTTGATCACCGCCAGCGAGGCTTTAGCATTGGGTAGGTGCTGGTGGGCGCAGTAGCTCTTGCCATTCTTGATGTCGTGCCAGACCATCTGCCGCTGGGTGAACGTGCCACGCTGTGTGTCTTGCCCCGTCAGGCGAATCGGCGTGCCGTCTTCCAGGATGGAGGCGTAGGCCAGTGCCTCGGCATGGGCCCAGACAACCTTGCGCTCGCCGTCAAGTGCGGTTCGTCGCCCTCCCAGAAAGGCTTTTTCCAGCTTGCCATCAATCGCGAAGTTCTCAGGAACGGCGTTTAGGAAAGCATTGGTGGCCTGAAGCTGCTCCGCAGGCACCGCCGTCGCAACTTGCCAGGGGTCGCTCTCGGTGTGGGGATGGTCTTCGTGCTTGGGGTAGCCCGTCTTGAGTGCCCGCTCCTTGGCATCTTCCAGACGTTTCCAAACGGCATCCGTGAGTGCCTTTGTCTCCGCTTCGGTCAGAAGTCCGCGCTTGACCAGCTCGCTGCCCCACTTAACGGCTAAGCGCGGGAACTGGCGGATCTTTTCGTACATCTGAGGCTGCGTGAAGGAGGGCTCCTCTTGCTCGTTGTGGCCCAGCCGCCGGTAGCCGACCAGATCAATCAGAAAGTCTTTGCCAAACTTCTGCCGATAGGCCACCGCGAGCCGCGTGACAGCCAGACACGCCTCGGGATCGTCGGCGTTCACATGCACAATCGGAATCTCAAAGCCCTTGGCCAGATCGCTTGCGTACATCGTCGAGCGCCCGTCCTGCGGGTTGGTAGTGAAGCCGATTTGATTATTGGCGATGATATGAATCGTCCCCCCCACGCGGTAGCCCGAGAGCTGAGAGAGATTCAGTGTCTCCGCCACTACGCCCTGGCCGGGAAACGACGCGTCCCCGTGCACTTGCACCGCGAGCGATGCCAAAATATCACGCTTGGGGAGTCCCGCACTGTCGCGGCTCTCTTGTGCCGCCCGCGCCCGCCCGACCACGGCGGGGTTGACGAACTCCAAGTGGCTGGGGTTGGGCGCCAGCGTGACGGGCATCGAGACCGAGCCGCCGTTTTTGTAGGTCAGCCGGAAGCCTTTATGGTACTTCACATCGCCCGTGTAGGCATGTGTCTCGCCGCCGGAGCCCTCCAGCGCATCAATGGCACGCGGATCGCTGGGGAACTCGGCGAGCACATCTTCGTAGGATTTCCCTAAAACATGAGTCAGCACACTGAGCCGTCCCCGGTGCGCCATTCCCATCACCAGCTCACGCGTTCCCGCCTTCGCCGCCTCGTTGATAAGGGTGTTGAGCACGGGCACGAGCATGTCAATGCCCTCGATGGAGAAGCGTTTTTGTCCTTTGTAGGGCTGGACGCGCTCTAGAAACTGCTCGAAGCTGTCTACGGCGGTGAGCTGCTCTAAAAGTGTCCTGCGGTCCTCGTCGGTGACCGTGGCAAAGAACCGGCGGCTCTCCACCGCTTCTCTAAACCAGTGGCGCTCCTCGGCAATTTGGATGTGGTCGTCTTCGTAGCCCACGGTTCCCGAGTAGACCGTTCGGAGGCGGTTGAGGGCTTCAAGAGCACTGGTCGCCCCTTCGGCACACGGGCCGCCCACCACGCTGGCAGGCAGCGAGGCCACAGCGGCTTCGGTTAGTCCATGGTAGCTCAGAGACAGCTCCGGGTCGCCAGGAGGGGGATTGACTCCGAGCGGGTCGAGCTGCGCGTCGGCATGACCCATCTCACGAACCAGCCGTGCCACTCGTCCCACCCGAACAATCACTTCGACCTGGGTGGCCGTGAGTGCTCCCGGTGCGTCCGACGACGGAGCCGCAGCCAGGGGGCCGGTGTCGGGGGAGAAACCCTGGCTAAAAAAAGCGCGCGTCTCGGCATCTACGGAGTGAGGGTCTCGTTGATACTGTTCGTATAGTTCAAGTGCGTACCCGGCATTGGGGCCGTGGAAATCCAGCAGTGTATTCATTCGTTTACCGATTTATTATTGTACCGTGTTGTCGTTCTCGATAGATACAGATTAATTAAAGAACTTATCCAGGCGGGCCTGTGTTTCGCTTTTTTCCGCACGGCGCTCCGGCAAGTGGCTCATGGCAGTCTCAAAAAGCCCAAGTAGCTCGGCATGGCGCGTCCGTGCTTTTTCAAGGTTGCCGTCCACGACATTATATGCTTGGAGCTGATAGATCGGCTCCGTGTGCGAGTGGGCAATGATAAGAGCTGCGCAGCGTTCCCACTGCTCGAGCGCGGCGTAGGCATAGGCAGGTGCAAGCTCGGTGGTCTCCGAGATTGCGCGGTACTTACCCGCTGGCCCCTCCGAAACCGCGATTAGCTGCCGCCAGATTGCCTGTGCGCCGTCGGTATCCCCCGCCCTCTCTTTTGTTTCCGCCAGTGCCCGAAGTGTCGCAAGATCATTCGGATCGGCCTCACGCGCTTTCTCAAACGCGGTAACTGCCTCTGCAAAGCGTCCTTGTTGCTCGGCAAGGCGTGCGATGCGAAAGTGCCAGCGTGGGGTCGGCTCTAGTTCGGCAGCCTCCGCGAACTTCCCCGCTTCGGCGAGGGGGCGTGGCTGGGGCGGATAGATACCTGCCTGATTCAGTAGCGCTAGAAGCAGACCCAGTGCGGCAGGTATCCGAAGGCTACCCCCCCGGCCCCCGTCCGACGGGGAAGACTGTGAAACAAGTAGCCCAAGAACCGTCCAGAAGGGGAGGGCGTTGCCTAGAATGCTCCACTCGGAGTCGAAGAAGCTGCGCAGGAGGGCGGCGAGGAGGCCACCCAGTAGGGCACCAGAGAGTAACCTCCCCCCCAGCCCCCCTCCGGCTCCGCGAAGGGGGGAGCTGAAAACCGTGGCGACGATGGCGATAACTGCCCCCAGGAGCGCAGGGATGCCGCTCTCTGCGGCGAGCTGTAAGTACGACTGATGGGCATGGCCGGTGAGCTTCACCTGGGCGTAGCGCGGATAGAGCGCTGAGAACGTCCCTGGCCCGGTGCCAAAGACGGGGTTGCTCGTGGCCATTTTTACCGTTCCACGCCACGTCCACAGCCGAAAGGGATCGTCAAAGGGAGACTTTCGCGTGGTGTCCGTCTGGCCACCGGTCTTAGTGCCGCGTGAGACAATTGCCCCCTTGAAGCCAAAGCCGAGTGCAAGACAGGCAAGCACCAGCACTCCTAAACGCTGCAAGTTCAGTTCCCCCCGCCGGACAGCGGCTATAGGGTTGGCAAGCACCAGTGCCACTAATAATCCCAGTACTGCGGCAGCCCCGCCGACCCGAGAGCCACTTGCAATGAGGGCTCCAAAGGCGAGGGCACTGATAAGGCCAAAGCCAAGAGCGGCTAGCCGCTCTTTGGCTTGAAGGCACAGAACAAAGGCAAGTGGCAGCAGTAACGCGATAAAGCCCGCCGAGAAATTGGCGGAGAAGAACAGTCCTGGTGCACGGAACCAGTCCTGGCCGGCTTGCTTGGCTGCGCCGTACTGCTGCGCTGCCATGAGGGCATGAATTCCCATCCCCACCACCAAGGCACAACTGATTTTGTGCCGCTGGCTCTCGTCGGACTTTGCCGCGAGTGAGAAGATGAGTGCGGCGCAGAGTAAGTCTAGGACGGCGGGAATCTGGGCGAAGAGCAAAACGGGCGAGGTGAAGAACTTGGAGTGGATCAGGAGCGAGAGCGCGGACCAAGCGACAGCAAACCACAGCGCCACATTCCCCTTCCCTGCCCTGAGGGAAGGGGCTAGGGGATGGGTTCGGGATGGGTTCAGAA
>NZ_JAYUPA010000632.1:0-4173 GCF_043760365.1 Armatimonas sp. | reverse complement strand
GCTACGATAAACAAGTGCTCGTGCCCGGCGGGGAGTTCTTTCCGCTCTACGAAGTGCTTGGCCCGATCTATTTTCGCTTCGGCGCAACCCCGGACTGGAACCACGTTCCGGGCAATAAGCCGGGGATATTCACGCTCACCACCACGACACGAATAGGAACCACAGAGCAGCATAAAGTCGGAGTTCTCATCTGCTACGAGAGTGTTCTTCCGTGGGTGGCGCGTCAGGCGGTACAAAATGGCGCGGAATTTCTCGTTCAGCCCACCTCGGATTCGTCGTTTGGCAGAACCGCTGGCCCCTACCAGCACCTTGGGATTGTGATCACCCGCGCCGTCGAGAACCGCCGCTACATTGTCCGCGCCGCCGCTACCGGAGTCTCCGCAGTCATCCGCCCTGGGGGGCTGATTGGCGAGGGCGAGTCCTTAGAATTGGATAAAGTAGGCATTCTCAAGGGAGCCATCACGCCCCTCACCGAGCGTAGTCTCGCAAGCCGTATCGGCGATCTGGTGGCGTATCTGTGCGCTGCGGGGAGCCTTATTGCATTACTTTTTCCCCTTCGCGAGGCCGGAGGGGGTCGCGTGGTAAAGCGCAGAGGGAAGCAATCTTCTTGTTAACCTGGTAAATTCCAATTGGTTCCCCCGCCGGGCGGGGGTTAGGGGGCAAGTATGAGCAATTGGCCGCAGGCGGCGGGGCCGAACGGAAACTGGCAGACGACGGGTAAGGCACCTGTTGCGTGGAGCGTGGCGGACGGCAAGGGAGTTGCATGGAAGACAGCGCTCCCCGAGACAGGACAGAGTGGGATCGCGGTCTGGGGCGACCGCTTGTTTCTCACCACGATGGCCGTGCAAGTGCCAAGCAACACGGCCAAAGAGGGTAGGAGCATTGTCGGGCACTGCGTAGATGCCAATAGCGGCAAGATTCTCTGGAGCGTCGAGCTGCCCGCTAGCGAGCCCAGCCCGTATGCCTATGGCTTCTCGGACTCGTCGTCGCCCACCCCGGTGACCGATGGTAAATCGGTCTGGTTCACGAACTCCAGTGGATCTATTGCGTGCTGCGCGGTGCGCGATGGACGTGTACTCTGGACGCGCACCTGGAAACCAACCACGGGCCGTCCGTTTAATAAGCAGTTCGAGCCGATCCTGGACAACGGAGTGCTTCTCAGTTGTGAGCCACGCGACCTAGGCGACACGCAGCGTGAGCGCGACCCGTGGAACTACCTCAAGGGCCTAGACGCCGCCACGGGGAAAGTGCTGTGGGTCGCTGAAGACGCACTGACACACTACAACACGCCCGTTTTTGGCAAGCTCGGGAGCATTCCCTGCGTGCTCCAAGGGCGCGGCGGACACCACGATGTTCCAGAGAAGCCCATCGGCCTCTCGCTGACAAGCCTGCGCGACGGAAAAACGATCTGGCGCACGGAGCTGACTGGCAAAGCACTCTACAACATGCACTGGGACGAAAAAGTCGCGGTGTGGATTGATGAAGACCACTCCACCATGACGGTGCTAGAGAGCAAGCGCGGCAAGATTATACGCACGATCGCGCTGGATCAGAACGTCGGATTGCGAACCTGGGACGGCAGCAAGTATGTCACGGAAACGGATGTGGATCTCAAGGCGCGTAAAGTGAAAGTCTTTCCAGCCTGGTTCACCAACATCACGATCAATGGCCACTGCTGGTTTCTGTGTTTCTCGAACCCGCAGCCCGCCTACGGTCAGGGCCCCACCGGCCCGCTCTACTGCACGGGCCGCGTGAACCTCACCACCGGCAAAGTGGAGTATCTGGAGCTACCCACCGCGCCCGACGGTAGCTACAAAAAGCCCGTGCCCGCCTCGACCGTGAATGCAGCGGGACGCGATATCGCGCAGGACGCCCGCTCCAAGCGCGACGGCTGGCACTGGATTTTTATCGGCTCCCCAATCGCCGTGGACGGTAAGATCTACTGGACAACACAAAATGGCGTGACCTACGTGGTCAATGGAAAGGCCAAGATGCTCGACGAAAAAGCGATTCTTGCCGTCAACGACCTGGGTACACTGGGCCAGACCTGGAGCCTGAACACTCCGACGGCAGTCAATGGGAAACTCTACCACCGCACCATGCGCGAGCTAATCTGCCTGCAATGAAAACTCTGCTAAGCCTCCTTGTCCTCGCCGCCACGCTCACAACAGCGGCAATTCAGCCCCCAAAACTTCCCCCTTCGCTGGAGTTTAATAGAGATATTCGCCCGATTCTCTCTAACAACTGCTTCTACTGCCACGGCCCGGATGCGGGAAAACGGCAGGCGAACCTGCGGCTGGATCTGCCCAATGCGGCAACAAAAAGCGCACTGGTGAAACGCATCTTCGCCGCCCCGGATGTGGGACTGATGCCACCCGCCGAGAGCCATAAAACGCTCACGGCGACGCAAAAAGAGACACTCAAGCGCTGGGTGGCACAAGGGGCGACCTACCAGAAGCACTGGGCGTATGAAATGCCCGTGAAAGCGGCGATCCCGGCGGGCCAGAGCCAGATTGATTTCCTGATGCAGAAGCGGCTCACCAGCAAGGGGCTCAAGCTCTCTCCCACAGCCAGCCGAAGAACTCTCATCCGCCGCCTCTACACGGATCTGCTCGGCCTCCCTCCGACACCTGCGCAGGTGCATGCGTTCGAGAGCGACAAAGCCCCCGATGCCTATGCGAAATTAGTGGAGCGCGTGCTGGCAAGCCCCCACTACGGCGAGCGGATGGCGCAGGGCTGGCTGGATGTGGTGCGCTTCGCGGACACCATCGGATACCACAGCGACAATCCACGTAATATCTGGCCGTACCGGGACTATGTGATCAGCGCATTTAATACCAACAAGCGCTTTGATAGATTCACTCAGGAGCAGCTCGCGGGCGACTTACTGCCCGATGCCACGCAAGAAACCCGTATTGGATCGGCGTTCAATAGGCTGCTTCTGACGACGGAAGAGGGCGGCGCACAACCTAAAGACTACGAGGCGCGCTACCTAACGGATCGCGTACGCGCCGTGGGAGCCACCTGGCTCGGGCAGACCACGGGCTGTGCTAACTGTCACGACCACAAGTTCGATCCCCTCACGCAGCGCGACTTTTTTCGCCTCGGGGCCTTCTTCGCCGATGTTCAAGAGGGCATTGTGGCTGTCCGCGAGCCTGGCATGGTTATCACCACGCCCGAGCAAGAGAAGCAGCTCGCGACGCTCAAAGGCGCGGAGAAGAAAGCCTACGAAGCCACGCTCACTCACTGCCTGGTCTCGGTGAGCACGGACAAGAAGCGCACCGTGCGGATTCTCCCGCGCGGCAACTGGATGGACGAGAGCGGCGAGGTAGTGACAGCAGCGACGCCCAACTTTCTTCCCCCTCTTCGCGGAGCCGGAGGGGGGCCAGGGGGGAGGTTGGATCTCGCCAACTGGTTGGTCTCGCGCGAGAACCCACTCACAGCGCGCACGGTGATGAATCGGCTTTGGAAACAGCTCTTTGGGAGTGGGATTAGTCGTGTCTTAGATGATCTTGGAGCACAAGGCGAGCCGCCCACCAACCCCGCTCTACTGGACTGGCTCGCCTGCGAGTTTCAGGACAGCGGCTGGGATATCAAGCACATGGTGCGTCTGCTGGTGAAAAGTAACACCTACAAGCAAGTCTCGACCGCCAGCAAAGCCCTGCAAGCTGCCGACCCCGATAACCGCGAGGTCGCTCGTCAGAGCCGCTATCGCTTAGACGCGGAGCTAGTACGCGACAATGCGCTCGCGATCTCAGGCCTGCTCTCCCTAAAAATAGGCGGGCCGAGCGTGAAACCCTACCAGCCCGATGGCTACTGGGACACCTTAAACTTTCCCACGCGCAAGTACGCCACGGACAAAGGCGAGAGCCAGTACCGGCGGGGGATCTATGTCTGGTGGCAGCGTAGTTTTCTGCATCCCGCGATGCTGGCCTTTGATGCCCCCAGCCGCGAGGAGTGCACGGCGGAGCGCAGCCGCTCCAATATCCCCCAACAAGCCTTGGTCTTACTCAACGACCCGACCTACGTGGAAGCCGCCCGAGCCTTTGCGGCCCAAGTTCTCCAGCAACCCGGTGAGCAGCGGCTCACCTGGGCGTGGCAACAGGCGCTCCAGCGCAACCCCGATGCCACGGAGCAAGCGACCTTGCTTGCGCTTCTGAATAAACACTTAGC
>NZ_JAYUPA010000631.1:0-4175 GCF_043760365.1 Armatimonas sp. | reverse complement strand
GGATGTTCTTTGGCATCTACCCTGCCGTACGCGCCTCAAAGCTTGATCCTATTAATGCGCTACGCTATGAGTAGAGCGCGTTAATTCTAGGAGGAAACGCGCCTTACGTTCATGAATAGGGTAACATCCTCTCAGGAGAAAAATACTTACTTATGCCCAAGCTAACTGTTGAAGGCCATGGCACGTTCGACGTGCCGGAAGGCAAGAAGCTCGTTCTATGTATCGAAGATGCCGGGATTCCCATCCTGCACCGCTGTGGCGGCGTCCCCGCCTGCACCACGTGCCGTGTTCAAGTGCTAGAAGGCGATGTGCCGTCCATGTCTGACGAAGAAGAGTCCGCTCTGGAAGACCCGGAGCTGATCGCCACGCACCGCCTGTCTTGCCAGATTCGTGTCCAGAGTGATCTAAAAGTCACTGTCTGGGGGACTGTTGGCAACGAAGCGCGCGGCGCGTTCTTCACCGATGGTAAAGTCTTCGACAGCGCTGGAGAGCGCCCTGCCGACTGATTTGTAATCGCCACGATTGGAGTCGCTCCCATGAATGGGGGCGATTTTTTTGTGTATACTGACAGAGTATGCAAGGTGAACCCGAACCGATCTCGCGCATGGAGGCGCTCCGTGGTCTGCGCATCTCGACGCAGGAAGCGCTATGGGCGACGGTTTTTGTGGTCTTCACGGGCGGCGCGTTCCAGATAGGGTTTGCGCGGCATCTCGGGGCCAGCGACCTTGTTCTCGGGCTGCTCGCGGGGCTGCCTGCCGCGGTGGGGCTCCTCCAGATTCCCGCCTCGCTCTATACCGAACGGCGCGGCGAGCGCCGTCAGTTTGTGGCCTTCTCGGCGGGAGCAGGTCGCTTGTTGTTGGCGACGTTAGCACTGGTGGCGCTCCTGCCGATTCCTGACTCGCTCAAGCTGGTCGCGTTTCTGATTCTGCTGATTCTCTCCTCTGCGCTTCTGACAATCACGGTTCCAGCGTGGACGAGCTGGATGAGCGATTTAGTGCCAGGTGATGCCCGGGGACGCTACTTTGCCGGACGCAACCGCCTGGCTAGTATTGTCGCGATGCTGGCTCCGCTGCCCGCTGCCTGGCTACTCGATAGGCTCAAGCCAGAGATCGGGTTTCCGCTGCTCTTTGGACTGGCTGCGATTCCTGCGGTAGTCTGTTTTTTTCTCATTCTGCGTCAGCCCGAGCCGCCTATGGTGCGGCAAGTCGAAAAGACAAACCCGCTGAAGTCTCTCAAGGCACCGTTTGCCGATCCTAGCTTCCGGCGATTTTTGGCGTTTGCAGGAACCGTTGTGGTGGGCCAGTCGCTAGCGGGACAGTTTTTCATGGCCTGGCAGGTAGATAAAGCCGGGTTAGAGCTGCCGTATGTCGTGGTGCAGCTTATTGGGGCAGTTGCCTCGGCGGCGAGCCTAGCGACCATGCCGCTCTGGGGGTATCTGGCCGATAAATACGGCGGTCGGCCCGTGCTGATGATCGGAAGCTGGCTAGTGCTGATCAGCCCGATTCTCTGGTGCTTCACGTTCCCCGGTCAGAACTGGCTCAACTACCCGCTCATGGTCACGATGAATATCGTCTCCGGGGCGGGCTGGGCGGCGGTGGGCCTGACGCAGTTTAATTTACTGCTTTCGATGACACCCGATGACAAGCGCGGCACCTATGTTGCAGTCTTCTCGGCGTTCACTGGGATCATTGGCGGCGTCTCTCCGATTGTGGGAGGGGCGCTCATGACCGTTTTTGCTGATCTTCGCCTCCCCTTTGGGCTGAATAACTACAAGGTGATGTTTCTCATTACCGATGTGGTTCGTGTCGTGGCGCTGGTCTTACTGCATCAGCTTAAAGTGGAAGACAGCCAGACAACGCGCTTCGTGCTGGGGCAGCTCGTGGGCACGGGGACGATGGGGGGCTTTCGGCGGACACAGCGGCTGGCAAAGACCACCGATGCCGAAGCGCGCGAGGAGACGGTGCGCGAGCTAGGGGAGCGCAAGTCGTCGCTGGCTGTGGAGGAGCTCGTTGAAGCGCTGGATGATGTGGCCCACGCGGTACGCGCAACGGCGGCGCGGGCGTTGGGGGAGATTGGGGACACACGGGCCGTCCCTAGCCTCACAGCCAAGCTTTTCGATCCGGCGGCGGCGGTAGGAGAAGAGGCAGCGCACTCGCTGGGTTTTTTGGGCGATTGGTCGGCCACCTCAGCGCTGGAAGGTGCTGCGCGAGGGCCGAACGCCACCGTGCGTGTGGCCGCGCTGCGGGCTCTAGGCCGCCTCGCCGACCCCTCCTCAGCACCGACTCTCATTGCGGCGCTCAACCCGGATCGCCCTACTCGCTGTGAGGCGGCTTGCACCGCGCTGGCCGCCATCGGTGCGAACCTGCGCCCGGAAGATACCGCCGAGGCGCAGCAGCGCCTGCTAGCGCTGCTCGTTGCTACTGTGGATCAGGGAATGCGTCTCGCTGCGGCCCGTGCCATCGAGAAGCTCGCTTCCGCACTGCCCAACGCTCTGGAGACGGTCTCCCAGAAGCTCACCGAGGAAACCGACCCCGCTGTGCTCGCACGGTTAGCGGTGGCACTCTCACGGCTCGTGATTGCCCACGCCCCGGAGCCAAGCACCCACTTTCCCTTTTTGTTGTCCGTTGCGCGGCGGCTTGAGGGAAGTGGCCTGGCCTACTTACAAGCCCTCTACGCAGCCGCCGATACGGTTCTGCCGCCGGGTACCCTCTACCCTCTGCTCTCCCTCAAAGGAATGGCCCGTGATGAGGCGCTGCACAAGCTGGTCGCGGATAAGTCTCTGCTCGAAACCTACAGCTTGGGCCACTACACGGAGCTAACAAAACGCCTCCCCAACCTGGCCCGGCACGACGACGATTCCACGGCCGAGGAGGCGCTTTTAGCACTTCTCCTATTGTCTATTTAAGTGCGGCTTCGAGGGCAGCAACTACCTTAGGATCATCGGGTTTCATCGAGGCAGGGAAACGAGCGATGACCTCGCCGTTTTTGCCGATAAGAAACTTACCGAAGTTCCACTCGATATCGCCGCCGTTGGGCTTTGGTAAGCCCGTAAGGTACTTGTAGAGCGGGTGCTGGTCGGTTCCCTTGACACTGATCTTATGGAACATGTCAAAGCTGACTTTGTAGTTCAGGGTGCAGAACTGCTTGATCTCCGCTTCGGTACCTGGCTCCTGCGCACCAAAGTTATTGGCCGGGAATCCCAGAACCCGTAGCCCCTTGGCCTTGTACTTTTTGTTGAGTGTCTCAAGCTGCTCGTACTGGGGGGTCAGGCCGCACTTGCTGGCGACATTGACTACCAACATCACTTTGCCTTTATAGCTCTTTAGCGGGACGTCTTTGCCGTCGATGTTCTTCATCGTGAAATCGTAGATAGATGCCATGGTTAACTCAAATCCTCCAGAAAAACATACCACACTTGCGCTACAATGGTTCCATGTTCTATGCAGAGACTTTCGAAACCCGTTTTGGCATCATGACCGTGGCTGTGGATAGTGATGGGGCAGTGGTGTCCCTGGACTTTAGCGATCAAGAGCCTCAAGGGAGCGAACATGATCCTCTGAAGACCAGGCAGGCCAAAAGGCAGATTCAAGAGTACTGCGACGGTGAACGCACGGAGTTCGAGCTGGCTCGGGTACCCGGCGGCACGGAGTTTCAGAATCAGGTCTGGAACGAAGTGGCACGGATCCCCTACGGCCAGACCCGTACCTACGGCCAGATCGCTGCTGCTGTGGGCAATAAAGACGCCGCCCGCGCGGTGGGGGCCGCCAGTGGAGCCAATCCCATTCCCCTGATTGTCCCCTGCCATCGCGTTATCGCCGCCGATGGTGGGCTAGGTGGCTTTGCCTACGGCACGGGGGTTAAGTCTCGGCTACTCGCCTTCGAGAGCGAGCAGCCCAGCTTGTTTTAAGCGTAGGCTGCTTGTCGGGAGTAGATTATCCGGGTCTTTTTGAGCGCAGTGCGAAGCGCGGTGGCCTTCTTGCCAAGCGGGGATGTCTTCCCCATGACCCCACGAATTGCATCTATGGTGGAGGATGCTGTGGTGTAGGCATCGGTGGACGCTGTCTGTGTCTCGGCGGTCTTTGCCACCAAATTACGCTTGAGCGCCTCTTGCTCGTCACGCTGAGCGAGCCCACAATGGGCGCGGAGGACTTCGCCTTCTATTTAGAGCACGCCCC
>NZ_JAYUPA010000630.1:0-4178 GCF_043760365.1 Armatimonas sp. | reverse complement strand
AAATTAGAAGAGAGAAGAAAAATGAGGATGTACTCCGGGAAGGGCGCACGATCCTCAAGGCAAAGGTAGCCGGGTAGCGCAGCGCTGTCAAGACTACTCCTGGGGCGAGTCCTACTCGCCCCAGGGCATTTACCCCTAACTTTTGTCATGGAAATTATCGACAGCTACAGTCGCGCTGAAGCGATTGAAGATGGCATCCTTGTGGATGTTAGTCAACTCGCTCAAAAGGCGGGGTACCGCTGCCCGGTCACGATGACCCGAACTCTCTGGGAAGACGTAAGTTATCTTCATCTGGGCGCGGGGCAAACACAGGAAGGATGGCTCATCAGTCTTCTTAATGCGGGGTACTGGATGGCTAGAAACCATCCCGACGAGCCCCAGGTCCACTACCGAATGGTTCTGCCCTTCAAAGAGCGGCATCCGAAACTATCCCTTTACACCATCAAAATGGTGATGGGCTCTGGCGATTTTGGGGAAGCGGTAATAACGCTGATGCGGCCCAACGAAGACTAAAGCTAGGCCAATCCAACCGGGGACACGCGAATTGTCCCCGGTGTTCTGGGTAATTTTCTCGGAGCTGAAAATACTTGACATTCAATAGAGCCTTTTTCACGAATCGGTTTGATGCCCAAACGGCTTGAGTAACTGATCCGCAAACAGAGCCAGAACCCCAAGCATCACATGGAAATGCACCTTGGCATGCCCACGAACGTAGATCACACGAAGACCAAACGAGTCCTTCAAACGACTATTACCACGCTCCGCATTGCTACGCTCACGATAACGAACACCCTCCGCCTGGCCAAAATCCACTTTCTCACCACCACGAGGGTGATCATCAATCAGAGCAACGTGACCCAAAGAGGCACTCACGCAGTGAATCGAGGGAGCATCGTAGGCGCTGTCCATCAAATCGTAGAGAATCTTCACCCCCTGAGACACCTTCTTCATCATCGGAATCACACATTGGCTGTCGTGCATCGAGGCCGAGGTGGTCACACAGATCAAAGGGATCATCCCATCGGCCCAAGACAGGTTCGCTTTGTAACCACGCCAACGATAGGTATGACCATCCGTATCCTTCTTGATGCCCCAATCACACCCGCAAGGTAACTCTGCCAAAGCCGCGTCAGGCTCCATATCTACCTGGCGTTGTAGGCGAGTCAGCTCCGCCGGAGGGCGAATCTCTGCCTTCTTGGGACGACCCCTCTTTTTTTTACTTTTGGTACTTTGACCTTCTTAATGGCTTTCTCACGCACTTCCAGGGCGGTAGCATCATGGCTAGCATGCATCACGATCTGTGAAGAAACAAACTTAGCTATCATTGCCTGGTGGACAAGATCACCCAGATTCAGATGAGCGAACTGGGCGAAGGCACGACTCAAGGTAGGTTCGCTGGCAACTTTATCCATGCCGCAGAGCATTCTGAGGGCTGGACTCTGATTCAGCATCTCTTTGAGGGCGCGGGTGCTACTCAAGTTGAGAAACGCCTTTGCCAGGAAGGCACGGGCGATGGGTCGGCGGTCAATTTGTTGTCCTCCTCGCTTGCCCCTCTTGGGCTCTGGGACATGCTCTTCGATGCGCACGATCTCCAGCACCTGGGTGAGTGCTTTGAGTTTGTCGGTCAGTTCCACCCCTGTGTCTTGCTCAAGTGAGGGGCATAGTTTCTCTTTGACTTGTTTCCAATAGGGGGCTAGCAGACACTCACTTTCCCACGCAGGTTTGTCTTCCCAAAGAGATAGCTCATCTTGGTTGCTATCTGAGGCTTGGTTGCTATCTGAGGCGGGTACAATTTCTTGGCTGGCGTTCTGAATGGGTACGTTTTTCACATTCTCTTATCGGTTCGGAGCGTCAGCTACCTGCACCCAGCCCACCTGACGGTGGGAGAACCGATTCGTGAAAAAGGCTCGAAAGAGCCTTTTTCACGAATGCATAAGAATATTATCCCTCATGATTGCTATGTTGATGCTTCAAATGTCGATTTGTTGCAAGGAATGGACTTTGTTTTTATCTGCATTGATCGTAGTGCTCCTAAGAAATTTATAATTGGAAAACTGAAAGAATTAGATGTTCCATTTGTGGATGTAGGTATGGGTGTATATTTGGCAGGTGACTCACTTGGTGGTATAACCCGTGTTACTACTTGTACAAAAGACAAAAAAGATCATTTAGAAAACCATATTTCTTTTGCCGATATTGAGGGTGATGATGCATACGCTCAAAATATCCAGATTGCAGACTTGAATTCTCTGAATGCTTCACTCGCTGTTATTAAATGGAAAAAAACTTGCGGATTCTATGTGGACTTTGATTGTGAGTACCACAGTACTTATACAATTGATGGCAATTTTATCAAGAATGAAGATATGTTGTGAAGCGCATACGTACTCTTACACATGAATTTGTTGAGTTTTTACCAGATGAACTTGATGAAAAAATAATATATGTATCTCTAGAGTACCGTACCGTTGCTCATAAATGTTGCTGTGGATGTGGGATTGTTGTTTATACACCTATATCCCCTACTGACTGGACGATTTGCTTTGATGGAGAATCCGTTTCTCTTGATCCCTCAATTGGAAATTGGGAATATCCTTGTAAATCTCACTATTGGATAGTCAATAATTCTGTACGATGGGCATCAGGCTGGTCTAGAGAGAAAATCGAATCCGGTCGTGACCGTGATGCATATCTCAAGGAATTGTACTACAACTCCACGGAAGAACATGAACCGAAAATTGACGAAACACAAGATGAAGTTAAAACTGAAACACCCACGAACAAGAGGAATATACTGTTTAAGTTCCAGGCTTGGATTAAGAAAATGTGGTCCAAAGCTCAATGAAATCGGCTCTGATTTCATTGAGGAATCTTCACTTAATTTACCAATCTTCTACCCCTGACCGATAAAGTAGTAGTCCCGGATGGAGTCCCCTCCCCGCCCTGAGCGGGTGATGATGTCCGGGTTTTGACTCTCGATCAGGCAAGCCATAGCAGAGCCAGGCAAACAGTGATGGTGCCCCCGAAAACAATTTTCGGCTATGATGGGTACGATTAGCCTGACCTATGGACAACACTACCCACAACACCCTCGTCAATTTCATCTGGAACATCGCCGACGATGTCCTGCGCGATGTCTACGTGCGCGGCAAGTACCGCGACGTGATCTTGCCCATGACCGTCCTGCGCCGCTTGGACAGCCTTCTGGAGCCTACCAAAGACGCTGTTCTGGAGCGCCACCAGTGGCTCAACGATAACAAGATTTTCAGCCAGGCCGCAGCACTCCAGAAGGCATCAGGTCAGCCCTTCTACAACACCAGCAAGTTCACTTTACGGAAGCTCCTGGATCAACCCAGTCAGATTCGGGAGAACTTCGAGGTGTACCTGGATGGCTACTCGGAGAACGTCCAGGAGAACGTCCAGGAGATCATCCGCAAGTTCAAGCTCCGCAACCAGATCGAGACGCTCCACGAGGCCGACCGGATCTTCCTGCTGATCGAAAAGTTTACCGCTAAGACAATCCACCTGGGGCCAGAGCCGATCAAGACACCCGAGGGGAAGATCCTTCACCACGGCCTGACGAACCTGGGGATGGGCTATGTTTTCGAGGAGCTGATCCGTCGCTTCAACGAGGACAACAACGAGGAGGCTGGAGAGCACTTCACGCCCCGCGAGATCATCGAGCTTATGGGCCAGCTCATCTTCCACCCTATCGAAGGCCAGATTCAGAGCACCACTTACCTTGTTTACGACCCCGCCTGTGGGAGTGGTGGGATGCTTACTGAGGCAGAGCAAGTGCTTCAGGAGCTTTCTGAGAAGCTAAAAAAGAAGGTGCGGCTGGAGCTCTACGGCCAGGAAGTGAACCCGGAAACGTTTGCTATCTGCCAGTCAGACATGCTCATCAAGGAGCGCGACCCCGGCAACATTAAGTACGGCTCCACGATCTCCCAGGATGGCCACCAGGCGACCCGCTTTGACTTCATGCTCTCTAATCCCCCCTACGGTAAGAGCTGGTCTGGTGATGAGAAGGCGATTCGCAACTCTACGAAGGAGATCACGGACGACCGCTTCAAAGTGGGCGTTCCTCGCACCAGCGATGGGCAGCTCCTCTTTCTGTTGAACATGATCGCCAAGATGAAGCACGACACCCCACTGGGGAGTCGCATCGCTACGGTTCA
>NZ_JAYUPA010000629.1:0-4179 GCF_043760365.1 Armatimonas sp. | reverse complement strand
CTAGTGCCGCTACAAAGAACACGCGTCCCGGGCAAGATTCCAGCATCATCGCCACTTGCGATCACGATCCCAGCAAGGGCGTAGCCTGGAATCAGGGGGAACTCGGGCATCCCTGGCTGGTTGCCTGCTAGTACCCTTAGCTCCGTACCCGGACTGATGCAGGTGAACGCGGTTTTTATCAAAACCTCGTCGGACTCGGGCTCTGGAACGGTTACTTCACACAGTTCAACCTGCCCCGGGTCACTAAAGAGGATTGCTTTTGTTTTCATGCCGTTTGTGTTGCTCCTTGGGAAGTAGAAGCATTGCAATAACTGCGCCACCCGCTCCTAGCCAAAAGGGTGCTGCGGGAGACACCGTGTCGTAGATCCCGCCCGCGATCAGGCTGGCGGGGAGCGCCCCGATTCCGACAACCAGGTGGAAAATCCCGAGCTGTCGTCCGCGCTGCGTGGGATCGGTCATATCTGCTGCAAGCGCCTTTTGTGCTCCTTGGGTCAGGGTGGAGTAGAGCCCATAGAGCAGGAACAGCCCCAGAACTCCCCCGAAGCCCACGCCGCTGGGTAGCAGGGCAAAGCCCGCGTAGACAAGCGCAAAAACTCCCCAGCCCGCCACGATGAGTGGCCAGCGCCCGACGGTGTCAGAGAGCTTCCCCACAAGATAGCCAAGGCTCGCCTCCACCATGTTAAAGAGGGCATAGAGCAGCAGGATGCTCTCCGGCGTGAGCTTAGCACCCTCCTGGGCCCGTAGGAGCAAAAACTGATCTGAGGAGTTCACAAGGCTAAAGACTCCCACGGAAAGTAGGAACCGCTTGTAGGTCGGGGACAGTCCCGCGAGGCTGAAGAGCCTCTCCTTGCCTTGCTTCTCCTTGCCTTGCCTCTCTGCGCTGCTGAGGCGAGGTGTTTTTTCGTGTGGGGTTTCTTTAACGACTAGCCAGAGCAGGAGCACGCCGAGGAGGGCGGGGAGGAAGGCGATCCAGTAGAGCGAGCGCAGGCTGTTCGGGTTAGCTCGGAGGAAGAAGTAGCCGATCAGTGGCCCCAGCACGGCACCGGTTGTGTCCAGGCTTCGGTGGAGGCCAAACGCGCGGCCACGCTGCTCCTTGGGACACACATCGGCGATAAGGGCATCGCGGGGGGCGCCACGCAAGCCCTTGCCGGTACGGTCCAGGAGCCGGGCCGCCAGCACCTGCGGCCACACGCCCGCCGCACCGATCAGGGGTTTCGAGAGCGCCGCCAGCCCGTAGCCCAAGAGCGCCAGCGGTTTGCGCCTACCCATTCTATCCGAGAGCGTTCCTGAGTAGAGCTTTAAAATGCTCGCCGTGGACTCCGCCAATCCCTCGATCAGCCCCAGCACCCACGCGGGTGCCCCCAGCATACGGAGCAGCTGCCCATTGATCGGGTAGACCATCTCGCTGGAAAGGTCGGTGAGCAGGCTGACGAAGCCTAGCGCCTTGACGGTAGCGGGCAGGGAGGGCTCGTCTGTCACTTAAAACCGCCAGAGCAGATCGGTGTCTTTTTCGAGCGTGTGATCCATCAGAAACGCCCGGAGTGCGGGGATGGGCATGAGGTTCTCGCGCAAAAACGCATCGTGGAATGCTATATCCGTCTTGCCTGACTCCAGCCACTCGGCGTGGAGCGCATGTACCTGCATCCCACCGATGAGATAGGCGAGCTGGTAGAGCGGGTCGTAGCTTCCGCCAAAGCTGCGGCGCACTTCGGCCTCCGCGTTCTTGGGTTCGTGCCCGACTTCCTCGACCAGTAAGTCAATGCACTGCTGCGGTGTCCACTCGCCGAGATGGAATTTTAAGGAGAAGAGCACGCGGGCGCAGCGGTGCAGGCGCCAGAAAAGCATCCCGACGCGCTGCAGGGGCGTTTGGGGGAAGCCGCGCTCCCAGAGCAGAAACTCCCAGTGCAGTGTCCAGCCCTCCACCCAGAACGCCGTCCAGAACTGCCGACGGTAGGGCCGGTAGCGCTCCTGACAGAATGACTGCATGTAGTGGCCGGGAATGAGCTCGTGGTGCACGGTGGCGCGGGCGAAGTGCTTGTTGTTGCCGCGCTGGCTCATTTGTTTGAAATCGTGCTCCATCGAGTCCGTTGGGTACGAGACCCAGATCGTCTCGCCGCCCAGAAAGAACGGGTTCACCGTTTGCATCTCCGGCGACATCATGATCATCCGCCAGCCATCACGGGCAATCTCGGGCACGGTGAGCAGATTATTGTCCTCCACAAAGGCAATCGCCTCATGAGTCAAATCCCGTATCAGCGCGACTTGCTCACCGGGCTTACAGTGGTCTGCCTTGGCCGCCTCGATCGCGGCGCGGCCACTCTCCAAATCCAGCTCCTGCGCCGCTTTCTCCAGCTCGGCCAGGCACCACTGACGGTCGGTGTCGGCTTTGGCGATCAGCTCCTCGGGTGTGTAGGGAATAAAGCTCGCTCGAAGCTCCGCGATCAGCGCGTCGCGCCCGACGGGGTCGCCCACAATTGCATCGCTGTCCGACGGCTTGAGTGCTGTGGCGTACTCCGTGAGGGCTTTTTCCAGCTTCTCGTAGGGCACGCGGCACCACCAGCCCACTAGGGGATCGTAGCCTCCATAAAATGTCCACCAGTTTTTGAGGGTCTCCAGAATGCTCTCCGTCGCCTTTGCCGCCCGCAGCGCAAGTGTCTGCTTTAAATCGTCTGGTTTGGTTGGAATGCTCTTGAGCGAAGTTTCCAGGATACTTGCGGCAGCTTCCGCATCTATGGGGTGGTGGTTGCGACGGGCATCGTCGAGCTCGGTCAGGGGGTCAACAAAGGGAATAAGCTCCGCAATCTCGATAAGCTCCATCCGTCCGCGCTCCAAACGGCTTGCTTCACGCTGGATCAGGTTTCTGAAGAGGAGCCAGTCAAGCCGATCTGGGCGCGTGAAGTCGTCAAAGGGAAGTTTTCCTAGCGCTTCAGCCCAAGCTGCAAAGTATGCAAGCAGACTTTCGTGGCGTAGGGGCGAGTAGGCATTGGGGTAGCGGCGCTCAAGGGCAGCGCGGTCTGAGGCAAAGCGTGCCAGGATCGTGGGCATGCGGTCGGCGGAGGCAGTGAGGAGTTCTTCGAGAGGGATCATGGGGGAATTATACCTTTTGCCCCGCCGATTGGAACGGCGGGGCTGGAGAGCCTGCGGCTACAAAGGGCTGCCGCCCATGAGAATGGGATCATGGCCGGAACGGTCTTCGTAGCGGAGCCTGCGACGCTCTCCAGGTACCCCGCTCCAACCGGGGTGCTACACCCGTCGTCCGATTCGCGCACCTTGGTAGGTGGCGGCTTCCACGGTTTGGGGGATATTGGCGTCTCCAATGGTGTAGAGCTCACTGACTTTCCCGCGAAGCTCATGTGTTAGCTTGTTATTACAGGCGGAACCCACAACTCCCACGACCAGCTCGATATTTTCAAGAACGAGTTCTTCTGCAGTATCTACATGGCGTAGTATTTTTTTGGTTGTGGCGGATTCTGTAAGCTTGTAACCAGGATAGAATGTTACACCGCGTTTCCGGAAGTGCTGAAGAAACTCATCTAAGAGCATCGTGTCGCCGGTACTGCGAATTGAAGCCAGTGGAGTAACAAAGACAACTTCCTTTCCTAACGCGGAGAGATAGTCACAGACAGTTATTGCCCGGTTGGATCCCTCGTTGTCAAAGATCAGAACCCGGTTTTTGTCCCCGATGCGATCAAGGTAATCGTCACTGGGAAGTACTTCATTTGTGGTGAGGGTATTGTGCAAGCGATTCGGCTTTGACCCTGTGGCGACAATCACGCAGTCGGGCTGAAGCGCAAGAACACTCTCCTCCGTGGCGTTGGTGTTGAGGCGGACGTCGAGCTTTTTTGCCTGTCGTTGGTAGAACTCGGCGATGCGGCCCCAGGGTTTTCTAAGCGGCGATGTGGCGGCGAGGAGCACTTGCCCGCCAATCTGCCCGCTGCATTCCAGTACGATCACCTCGTGGCCGCGTGCGTGGGCCGTGAGCGCGGCCTCCATACCCGCCGGGCCTGCGCCGACGATCACCACGCGCTTTTTTGTCGCCGCTGGGATTAGCTCCGACCAGCCCGGCATCGCCTCGCGGCTCGTGAGGGGGTTGTAGACGCACGTCATGCGATCCATCGCGCCGTGGCAGGATTGGAGGCAGCGCGTGCAATAACGAATGTCGTCAAGCCTACCCTCAAA
>NZ_JAYUPA010000628.1:0-4180 GCF_043760365.1 Armatimonas sp. | reverse complement strand
GGGTCTTGATCTCGCTCCCGTAGCAGCCCAGATCCGACCAGCCCATGTCATCGGCGAGGATGAGCACCACATTGGGTTTCTTCACGATATTCATGGTTTCTTGTTTCTTGTTGAGCCGGGTTGCCAGCCGCTTGAGGTACTCGTTGGCGCTGTCGGATTTGAGAATCCGCTCAGTCCAGGAAGTCGGGATCGCCGCTTCCAAGCTAAGCCGGGTGATCGTATTGACGAGAAGCTGCTGGGCGTACTCGTTGGTGGGCTTGTCCAGCTCCGCCAGAAGTACTGCCTTTCCGCGCTCCGATTGCCCTAGCACAAAGAGCGCATGGGCTGCAGTGATTCGGTTGGCGGCAGAGGCATCGGTGAGAAGCGGCGAGAGTGCATCTGTCGCAGAGCTGGCACTCTTGCCTAGTGCGACACAACCCAGTGCGCCCCAGTAACGGATCACGGGGTGCGGAGATTTCAGCGCTTTTGTGAGCGCGGGCAGGTTCTTTGTATCCCGCGCTGAGGCCAAAAACGCGATCTCGACAACGTCGGTGAGCGGAAAGGCGGCGCTGTTGACGTAGCCGTGAATCGTCGCGTTGTTTCCCGCCAGCTCGGCGTACATCGGCTCAGGCACAAGCGCGGTGTCGTGTACCTGAGTCATGGTGGCTTTGAGCTGCGTGCGCATGGCTGCAAGCCGTTTAGTCTGTGCGGGATCACGGGCGAGGTTCTTGATCTCCCAGGGATCGCTCTGTGTATCGAAGAGCTCCTCCGTGGCCTCGGCGGGCTCCCAGAGCGCTTTGTGGTAACCGGAGAGCTTGCCGTCTTGCCAGGCTTTTTGCCACGCGGCCCAGCCGGGAATAGCCATCTGGTAGTAGCTATAAGGAGCCGACGGCAGGTGCGGCATGAAGCGCCGGATGTACTTAAAGCGCTCGTCGGTGATCGCGCGGCGCATACCATAAAGCTCGTCAAACCGATCCGCGTAGAGAAAGACAGTTGGCTTTGCGGGCGGCGCGATCCGCTCGGAGCCTAAGAACGCACGTCCCTGCATCTGCGCGGGCTTTTTCAGACCACAGAGCGAGAGCAGTGTCGGGGCGAAGTCCACAAACGAGACCAGCTCGCTCACCCGCTGGCCTTGGGCGAACGGGGAAAGCGCTTGCCATTTCTTAGGCACATGGACAAGCAACGGGATGTGAACGCCGGTGTCTTCTAAGTAGCGCTTGCCACGTGGTGTTGGGCCGCCATGATCGGCGTAGTAGAAGACAATCGTGTTTTCGGCAAGCCCACTCTTTTCCAGCTCATCGAGCTTCGCACCGACTTGCTTGTCCATCGCCGTGATCGTGTCGTGGTAGATCGCCCAGTCCGAGCGCATCTCGGGCAGATCAGGGAGATAGGGCGGCAGAAATAGTTTGTTGGGATCAAGGCGCGATGTCTGGGGCGTCTGACCATTTTCACGGTTGGTCTTGACCTTAGCGGGGAAGAGATTGCTCTCGTGGCTGATCTCGATATTAAAAATGGCAAAGAACGGCTTGCCTTCTGGGCGGTTCTTATAGTGCGCCTGGTTCGATGACATATCCCAGTAGGAATTATCATTTCCCTTAAAGTTATAGTCAGTCTTGGCGTTGTTGGTGCAGTAGTAACCCTGTTCTCGTAGAGAGGAGACATAGGGCTTAAAGTTAGCGGGGATAGCATGCCGCGAGCGCATGTTCTGCGTCCCGAGACTGACAGAGTAGGCTCCGTTGAGCAACGTACAACGAGACACGGCACAGACCGGCGCATTGGCGTAGGCTTTCTCGAAGAGCACGCTCTGCTTGGCGAGGGCATCAATGCGCGGTGTCTGCGCCTCTTTGTTGCCGTAGCAGCCCAGCCACTGCGCCGCGTTGTCCTCGCTGACGATCCATAGAATATTAGGTCGCTCTTGTTGCCCTCTAGCCCCTGCCGAGCAGGGGAAGACTAGAGGAGTGAGCAGTAGCGCCAGTACCAGTAGCTCTTTATGCACGTTTCTCTCCCACGTTAATAGTCTTTGGGAAGCCCTCAAACTGCCCGCCCCCGTGTCGCCACATCTCAAACGTCGCTTCACGGGTTTTCTTGTTCAGCCGGACAATACCATAGCCCGAGCCTTTCTTGTGCGCCACTTCATCGGGAGGAACCGTGCCGCCGACTTCTTTGAGTAGATTGCTACCCTTCTCGGGGTTCGCGGCGGCCAGCACGGTAATTTTGTGCCCAAAACTATCGGTGAAGCGCCCCGTGATGCTGGCTCCCTCCGGCCACCAAGCGCGCGGCCAGCCGTTGGCGGTGCCGGGCACCATAAAGGCCAGCGGGCCATCGTCCCAGTTATCCATGCCATGCCGCAGGAGAATCCCACTGTGCTGATCGCCCGCCAGCATCAAGACCGATGGATTCAATGCCGTGAGTGCCCGCTGACGCCCGGACTGCGGCCAAGCGTTGCAGTCCAGATCGAGCTTGATCGGGTTGAGCTGTGGCCCAGAGTGCGTGGTCGCGTGGCAAAAGATCGTCTGAGAAAGCACGACCTTAAACGGCGCAGGCTCCTTGGACCAGCGGGCAAGAAAGCGCTCCTGCCGCTCCCCTAAGAGCTGTGCGCCCGGCGCGTCCAGTGCCTTGGGATCGGACTTGCCTTGCTGTCGAAGTGCAGCGGGAATGGCATCATCGGGGCCGGTCTTGAACTTGCGATCCTCGATCACGGCGAAGTCCACACCGCCGTACGTAAGCTGCGTGAAGTACACCCCTATTCCCTGCGCGACTGGTGCGGGATCAACGGGATCGGGCAGGTGCGCGGTCTGAGTACGCTGCACCACACCCACCCACTCGGGGGGCATCACGTAGCCACCGTTTTCTTGCTTGCCATTGGGTGCAGGCCGTCCGCCCTGACCCCAGATATTGCCCTGAAACACATCGTGATCATCGGGCAGGATCACGGAGGGGCGGTCTTTGAGCAGCTCGCGCCACATCCAGCCAAAGTGCCAGTACTTGCGCAGATAGTCCAGCGTCGCCCGATCGGTGGGCTTGCGGATAATCCCAAAGCCGCCGTAGTTCTCGTAGATCTGGTCGCCCAGAAAGCAGAGCAAATCGGGGTTTTGTTTCGCGACCATGCCCGTGAGGCGGGTCTGCGGAAAGACATAGCCATGATCGCAGGAGAGCACCCCAACTGTCAGGCTCTCCCGCTCCACGGGATCACGGCGGATTGTCCCTTCCCAGAGATAGTCTTTTCCTTGCCAGGTATAGGCAACCCGATACGCTGTGTCCGCGCTGGCCTTCCAGCCTGGGATGCGAAAGAGCGCGGTGCTCGCAAGCGGCTCCACGGTAGCGTCGCTGAGCTTCTCCCAGCGGTCGTTGCGTAGAGCTTCCAGGCGAACTGTCTGTGTATCGGATTTTTCCAGTGGTGGCAGGAGTGCCAGCAGCTTTAGCACGCCCCCGGAGAGTGTGTACTGTGTCCAGAGCAGCGGCCCGAACGTCCGCTTGGGGAAAACCCCCACCTTCTCCCCCTCTACATGCCAGTTGCTGTAGCGCCAGCGAATGATCGGCTGGTTATTGCCCTCGGGCTGATTACGAGGAGCCTCAGCCAGGAGCGCGATATTGCCGTGCAGCGCCGCCGCATCTAATTTCGCCGCGACACTTGCCATTTTCTCGCCCTGTGTCCCCGTCAGTGTCGCCGTTCCGTCCACCGCCACGCTCAGCTTCAGCGCCACGGGCAGCTTGGCATCAAGCACCTCAGCGCTCAAACTTTCTCCTATAAACAGCTTACCATCGGCGCGAATCCCGGCTTCAAGCTTGTGCTGATAGTGCCAGAGCGCGTGGCGAAAGTCCGCGAGCTGGCCGCGCAGGGCAAAGGCAAAACCCGCCCGCACCGCCGACGGCTGCGCGGGGGTGCCGTCCAGCCGCACGGTCACGGAGAGCGTGAACGCGCCTGGTTTTTCGGTCAGCGCATGGGTCAGCAGATGCAGTAAGCGCCCCTTGGCCGTCAGTGCCACCACCTCGCCATTCTCCACGCTCCAGTCCTGAAGCGGCGCCGCCCAGAACTCCGGCCCCACCCAGTGGCGGGTGCCCTTCCAATCACTTTGAAACAGACTCATGATTTCTTGCCTGCCAATGGGGCATTCGCTGCCTTGATCCAGGCGAGCAAGTCTTTGAGGAGCTCCTCGCGCTTACTGGGGTTGGTATCGGCGAGGTTGACGCGCTCCCCCAT
>NZ_JAYUPA010000627.1:0-12201 GCF_043760365.1 Armatimonas sp. | reverse complement strand
CACGAATATCTGAGCCGGGAGTCTCGATGTAGCATAGATCGCCCATGCACGCCGAGGGGCCTTCCGACTCCAGAACCAGCCCGACCACTTGCGTGATCTTGCCGCTCGTCTCAATGGGGTTGAAGTGGGCGAGCTGGTGGCGCTGTGGAGTCCAGTCGAGTGGGGGAGGTGTGAGCATCGTTAGATTCCTCTGAGCGTATCGGCGAGGCGCAGTAGAGCACCGTCGTGGCTGGCATCCACCACACCCTGGCGGCTCTCCACACGGCACCCCCCCCGGCGCATTGTTAGGTCGGCGGTGAGCTGAATCTGGTTTGTGGTGCTTTCCGTCAGGGCGTACTTTTGTAGCAAGAGCAGGTCATCAGGATGAACCGTCACGGTTAAGTTCTGTGCCTGGGGAACATGGGCGATAGCGGCGCGGACAATAGTCGCAATCCGCTCCGGCTCCAGGGTGAGCTGCTCATGTAGTACGCGCTCCGCGGCCTCGATACAAATTTCAATCATCACGGGAGTCTCGCGCAGGCAAAACTGCTCCCAGGCATGGGGCAGCTCCGCCAGTAGAGCCTGAAGTGGCTCTAGCAAAGCAAGGCGCTCCGCCTCGGCGTTTGCGCGCCCTTCCGCGAGGCCCTGCGTCCGAGCCTGCGCCAGAGTCTCCCGGGCTTCTTGCTCCAGCGCACTCTGGGCGGACTCACGCAGCTCCACAACGGCTTGTTTTGCCTCCTGGATCAGCGCTTCCGCCTCGCAGAGTGCCTGCTGAGAGCGTGCGGCGGTATCAGGTTCGGCACGGATCTCTGGCTCTGGGCGAAGGGTGGCGATCTCCCAGGGACGGACCTCGTTGCTCGTGCGTCGTGCGGAGCGAAGGAGATAGGGGCGGGCGAGCTCAGACAAGAGCTTCCTCCTCTTCCGCTTCCTGATTGGCGACCACGAGCGCAATCTCCCCTTTGTCTGCCAGAGACTTAGCCAGCCCGAGCATCTTCTGCTGTGCGGCCTCCACATCACGGAGGCGAACCGCGCCCAGGTTGCCCACCTCTTCACGGATACGCTCGGCGGCACGCTCAGACATATTGCCATAGATGAGCTCGGTTTGATCCTCGGGCATCCCTTTAATCACCAGCGGCAAGGTGGTCGTGTCCAGATCGCGCAGGATACGCTGGAGCACACGGCTTTCCTGGTCCAGAAGGTTCTCAAAGGTGAAGCGATAGCGCAGTACCTCACGTGCCAGATCCGGAGCTTCTTCCTCCAGGGATGTCAGGAAACCGTCCTCGACGGAGCGACGCATACGGCTGAGGATATCCGCGACGTGGCGAGGGCCAGCCGGGCTCTCTTTATTGTCCATGATTCCCGTTTGTAGCTTCGCGGCCAGTGCCTGCTCCAGGTGGTGAAGCGCACGGGGGGAGGGGGTCTCTAGCTGCACCAAGCGCGCCGTCACTCCTGTCTGAACCTCGATAGGTAGAGCCGTGAGCATGGTTGCCGCTTTGTCGAGGGGAAGCTGGCTGACCAGAACGGCAATCATCTGAGGGTGCTCTTCACTGACCAGAGAGGCTAGTGTCTCCGGGAGAGTCTCTTTGATTATGCGCTCCAGAGTCAGTGTCGGGGCCGCTTCGATGGCACGCCCACGCTTCAGAAACGTCGCCGCTTTTTCCGCGCCGATGGTTTGCTCCAGGAGCTGCCGTGTGTACTCGGGGGCGACATGCAGGCCGTTGGTGTAGTGGCGTAGGTTCTCCTCAGATTCTTCCAGAACCCGGTCGCGTTCCTTGGCCGCAATGTGCCCGAGCTGAGACATCGCCTGGATCAGCATCTCCATCTCGGATTCCTCCAGACAGCTCAGAACACTGGCGGCCAGCTCCGTGCCCAGAGAGCGCAGTAGCACCGCGCCTTTGTAGGCAGGGTGATTTGCACTAAAATGGAGAGGGGAAGTTAAAGTATCGTCCGTGGTTGCCATAGCTTGCTTTCAAACGTTTCAGAGGGGCCTTTTAGCGGTTATCAATCGGCTGGTCGCGTAGCCAGCCTTGGAGCATTGCGGACACATCTTCAGGTTGGTTGACTGCGATCCGGCGGATACGACCTAGTGGGGTCGCAAGCTCGTTCTGATCCAGCGGGATCTCATTTCGGGTGCTTCTCGTGCCCGCTTCCAGCAAGGTGCCGTTGGTTCTGGCTGCTAGGGGGCCACCCGGAAGCTCGGGAGCCGCTTCACCGCCCGGGAGCGCCTGGTTTGCTTGCTCACCCAGAGTGGCATCGAGTTTCTGTCGCTTAGTACGGCGGGGGCGCATCATGGCCAGCGTAAAGACCGCAACCAGAATGAGGGTAAGTAGCGCGGCGCCGTTTCGGATGAGGCTGAGTTTAGTCTCTTCCTTGACTGCCGCGATAGCGTCCGCTTTCTCTTTAATCTCCGCCGAGCGGTCGAAGGGAAAAACGAAGAGCGAGATCTGGTCACGCGGGCTACCCGATGCTGGCTGCGTGATATCGAGTCCCGCCGCAGTGGCTAGTGTATTACGGAGATCCGCTTGCTTGGCGGGTGGGATATTAGCGGCCTCGTCTAGGAACACGGCGACGGAGAGTTTCTTGGGCTTACCCGAGGCCATGACCCGCTTCTCTGTGGTCTTATTAACCACATAGGCGTTGGTGTTCTGGGTTTTATTGTACTCACCGGGGCTATTATTGTTGTTTACCACCGCGTTTGTCATGGTTCCCGGTGAGGCAGGGCTCTTAGGATCCGCACGAGTGTATTTTTCGTCGGTCTTGTTCTCTGTGGTCGGGAGGTTGGCTCCGTCGGTGCCGCTGGGCTTGTAGATCTCACTGGAGAGCTGGCTCTGGTCCCAGTCCAGCTCTGCGCGCACCGTGATCTCGGCGCGATTGGCTCCCAGAGTGCGGTCCGCGAGCTGCTGAAGCTCCTCTCGGATATGGCGCTCAAAGCGCTCCTGCATAGCGATCTGATCTTTGTCAATCGTATCGCCTTCGCCTTTGCTATTGAGCTGGTTGCTCTTGGAATCCGTGATCGTGATATTCTCTGGCTTCAGGCGCTCCACAGCACGAGCGATAAGGTGGACGAGGCCCTCTACCTGCTTCGGGGAGAGGCGGTAGCCCTCACGTAAAGTAAGCTTTACAGATGCCTTGACATCCTCTGAGGCCTCTGCGAACGCGGATTTTGCAGGCATTGCCAGATGAACCCGAGCATCTTCTATACCTTCATTAGACTTAATTGTGCGGGTCAGTTCGCCTTCAAGCGCTCGCCGATTATTGGTTGTCTGACTCTCTTGTGTCGCCCCGAGAGTTACCTTGTCAAGCATCTCATTCCCAGGGAGATCCCCATGCTGTTGGGGAAGGCCATCGGCGGCGAGGCTTAGGCGAAGCTCATGAACCTGCTCAACAGGAACCCCAATCTCGCCATCGTTTATCACCTTGTAGTTGATATTCATTCCCTTCAGCTTATTGGTGATAGCTCCCGCATCCGCCATCGTGAGCTTTGAGTAAAGCACGCCGTAGGTTGGGCGACTGGAGGTGATGCCAAGAGCGAGAATGCCCCCAAACACCGCCACTAGTATGGCGACAAGACCCGCTTTCTGTGGGATTGCGAGTGCGTTCCAGTTGTTTCTCAGTGAGTTCAGCATAGTAGGTGAGATAGTTTCAGGAAATGGTTAACGACGAAAAATAAAGCCCTAGAAAATAAAGCCCTAGAGTGAGATCTGCATCAGATCCTGGTAGGCCTTGAGGGCGTGGGAGCGCACCTGGAGCGTAAGCGCCATAGCATTGTTCGCCTCATTAAGCGCGAGCATGACCTGGTGGACATCCACTGGCTCACCCAGGGCAAGAGACTCGATCATCTGAGCACTCTTCTCCTGCGATGCATTGACGTTTTGGACAAAACCGTGAATCACATCGCCAAAGGCTGGAGCGACCGCCCCCCCGTTGAGGGAGTCGAATCCACTATCTGAGATACCTACGAAGCTTAGAGCGGTGTCCTCGGTGAGCGTTCGGTTTCCCGCGGTATTGGCGTCCTGGGCGGCGGTAGTTCCCTGAACTGCCGCTCCCGGGCTCACGAGTCCTTTCTGGAGCAATCCCTGTATGCTAGGATTCTTCAGAAGCCCATCAAGGCCGGAATTGGTCGTATTGGAGGCATTGGGCGTGCCGTTATTGGACGCGCTGTTGTTACCCAGCATGTCCTGCAAGCTTTTTAGGGCATCTTGGGCATCCCCACTGCTCATAGCACCTTGGGGGCGCTGGAACGAGGCGGCAGATTTTTGGAACTGAGAGAAGGGAGAAATAGGGTCAGGCATAGTAGTTCCTCAGGACCGACCTTAGAGTCGTCCTAGTTCGATCGCATGGGCGATCATACTCTTGGTGGCGTTGGCCGCTCCGATATTGGCTTCGTAAGCACGGGTCGCGGCGATCATGTCCACCATCTCCTCGATAATGTCCACATTGGGCAGCTTGAGAATGCCCGTCTTGCGGTCGGCATGGACATGCCCGGGCATAAAAACCTCCTTGAGAGGCTTGTCCTTCTCAGAGAACTCGATGGTTTCAAGCACTTTAACGCCGCCGAGCTGGCCGTTCTCGCTGGTGATGGCCTCGAAGGGAACACTCTGGCGAAGGTAGGGACCCGGCTGGCCATCAGCGCGACGGGTCGTCTCGACGTTGGCAATATTGCGGGAGATCGCATCGAGGCGGGCGCGCTCGGCGGTGAGGCCAGAGCCACTGATTCGTAGGCTTGTAATAGACATAAAATAGGTTCCTTACGGGGCGGCTTAGCGCGGAGACTCCGTGATGGCGCTGTGCAGGATCTCGTCACGCATACGAGCTGCTTGAGTGAGGGCTTGGTAGGAGAGCTTATTGATCTCCATCTCCACGACCTGCTGGTCAATTGAGAGCTTATTGCCATCCGCACGCCCTTCGGTTTGCACCGACTCCTTGGGAGTCAACGGGAAGGGAGGCTGCGACGCAGCATTCGCATTGAGAGGATCCGCGAGCATGGCATCGCGGACGGTGCGGAGCTGCTCCTCAAACTCGACAGTCTTGGGGACGAAGTCGGGAGTCTCGGCATTGGCAACGGCATCCGCAAAGGCGCGGTGTCGTGTTGCCATGCCATTGAGTGCTCCACGAATGACAATATCGGTGCGTGTTTCAAACACTTTTTTGAACTCCTTCTACCCGGTTAAGGGTGGCTCGCCCTGATGAGACGCTTACACTCTGAAGTATCGAGATTTTGGCGGTTCAAGAGCATAGGCTATGCGGCTAATCTTTTTTAGCCACTGGTACAATTATCAGGAATCAAACGGCGAATTACCCGTTATAATTACAGGGTGGGGTATCGCGACCACCACTTTTCAGGAGTATCTCTTCATGGTTCAAATATTGCTTGCTGTCGAGGACCCTCTTCTTCGTAACTTACTTGCTGACCGGCTTGTTCAGGAGACCGACTTTCAGATTGCTGGAGCTGTCGGTGATCCCGAGAGCCTCCTTGAGGTCGTGCAGCTCAGCCATCCTGATGTGATTATTTTGGACCTTCAGTGGAGTGCCGTCAGTGGGCTGGCGCTTCTGGAGCGTGTCTTACTCAATGTCCCTGAGGCAATGTTTCTCACTCTGGTGAGCGAGGAGGCGGAAGAGTCCCAAATCCAGGCCGCGCAGAATGGTGCACGGGGCGTGGTCACAAAGACCGAGGGAATCACAGTCTTGCCGCAGGCGATCCGGGCACTAGGGCGTGGCGAGGTCTGGTTTACGCGGCAGGTCTCCCGGCGTATCTTCCAGGAGTACCACCGCCTCGCACGGCAGCTTCGTGAACAAGAACAGCCCCTGGCAGGGCTCTCTGTCCGGGAGCGTGAGGTGCTCAGCCATATTGCGGAGGGGCTTACCAACCGCGATATCGCCGAGCAGCTGCACATGAGTGTCCATACGGTCAAGCTGCATGTTCAGCATATCCTTCAGAAGCTGGAGCTCCCCAACCGGACGGATGCGGCGGTCTTTGCGGTGCGAGAAGGGCTCGTTAGCTCCTTGCCGCGCCGGATCGCTCCCAAAGACATCGTGTAATTACCAGGTTGTCCTGGTAATTATAATGTCGGTAATAATGCTTTAATTATATTGAATTGCCGTAAATATGCCGTTTTGACTGTATTTATACGGTGTTTTAGAAATATTAACTCCTCTATTGATGTGATCTCCTGACCGAAAACATATCAGGTATGCTTCTGGGCTCAAGATGGCCCTGAGAACGGAAGCGCCTTCGTGTAGGGAGATCGCTAGAAATGTTGGTAATCGTTGGATTAATCGTCGTCATTGGGAGTGTTCTTGGCGGCTATATCATGCACCATGGTCAGATTGGGATTCTGGTTCAGGTCTCAGAGTTCTTGATCATTGGTGGTGCAGCCCTGGGAGCGACACTGGCGGGGAACTCCCCCTCCGCTGTGAAGGCTTCCTTCCAGCGCACGATGGCGCTGATGAAGGGAAATCCGTTCACGAAGAAGGCGTATGCGGAGCTACTGACCATGCTCCATGAAGTCTTTGCGCTCACCAAGCGCGATGGGCTTCTGGCTCTTGAGAAGCACGTCGAGAATCCCCACGAGAGTGAGCTGTTCAAGAAGTACCCCACCTTCACACGTAACCACCACGCGGTCGCATTCTTCGCCGATACGATCAAGGTTCTGCTCTCGGGAGCGATAGAGCCCCACCACTTGGGCGAGATGCTGGATGTAGATGTTGAGCAGCATCATGAGGAAGCAATGGAGGCCTCTCACGTCCTGGCAAAGAGTTCCGATGCCATGCCCGGTTTTGGAATCGTCGCCGCCGTTCTTGGGGTTGTCGTGACCATGGGCTCAATTGCAGGGGCTGCTGCTGAGATCGGTGCTAAAGTGGCTGCCGCGCTGGTGGGGACTTTCCTGGGAATTTTGTTGGCCTATGGTGTCCTTAGTCCGCTCTCACAGGCTTGCGAGATCCAAGCTAAATCCGAGACGGCTTATCTGATCTGCCTAAAAGTTGCACTGATTGCCTTTGCCAACGATGAAGCACCGATGACCGCTGTCGAGTTTGCACGACGTAGCATCGAGCCGGGGATTCGAATCTCCTTTACCGAGCTAGAGATGCTACTGAAAGATCAGAAAGGTAATTAAGGTTTCCCTATGAGTACAGAACCCACCGAAGGGCAACGACCGATCATTCGGATCACCAAGAAGAAAGTTATTGTCGCTGGGCATCATGGTGGCGCATGGAAAGTGGCTTATGCCGACTTTGTGACGGCAATGATGGCGTTCTTCTTGGTGATGTGGCTTATCAGTATGGATCAGCAAACCAAAGAGGAGATCCAGGAATACTTCAATAACCCCTTTACTGCCTCCACAAGTAAGGCAGGAATTGCCTCGATGTCAATGGGGGGCAAGAGTCCGGTGTCTATCGGTACCGGTGTGGGGCTTAGTGCGAAGAACTGGCGCGATCTAGCCATGGAGTTTCAGCGCGAGAACATGGTCAAGGCACAGAACAAGATCGAGGGCAAGATGTCGGCGGAGCCTGGTCTGGGAGCGCTGAGCAAGCAAGTCGAGATCAAGGTTACCTCCTACGGCATGATGATTGACCTGGTTGAGGCAGAGCGCTCCCCCTTCTTTGCCAGTGGCTCGGCTATCTTACCGGCCCCTACCGTTGCGCTTCTCAAGTTGATTGCGCAGGAAGTGGGGAAGCTGCCTAACTCCCTGTGGATCGAGGGGCATACGGATGCGGTGTCTTTTGGCTCAGGAGGTTCGTATAGCAACTGGGAGCTTTCCGCGGATCGTGCCAATGCGGCGCGTCGGGTAATGGAGGGCGCAGGACTTCGGCCCCAGCAAGTGGCTCAGGTACGTGGCTATGCTGCAAGCAATCTGCGCCATCCCGAAAAGCCCACCGATGCGTCGAACCGCCGTGTGACAATTGTGGTGCTCTTTAAGTCGCTCCCGGCGGATGAAAAGCCCACGGAGAGCACTCCGGGGCGCGGGACAGACAACACGACTCAACCCGCTATTATCAAGGGGAAAGAATCGAAGAAGGAACCTCTGGAGCTGACCCTGGAGCGGCTACACGGTCAGGACATGCGCCCTTGGACTACCGACGATCCTAAGAACCCTCTGGGGATAAAAGTGGATGCCCGAACCGCGATGAACTTGAACTGAGAGGGTTTTTTAACTCTCTCAGGTGGCATCAGGGGGGCGGGGCTTCGTGACCACACGGGGGGCCACCCCTGTTGTTTGAGGCGACGAGGGGGCACTGCCCATCAGGCGCATCACATCGTCTGCTGCGGTGAGTGCGGAGAGGTTGTCTTGCTGCACCTGCTCCAGTGCATCCCGTCGCTGGATAACGAGGCTCCGAGGGGCTCGAATGGCGAGGCGAACCTGATCACCCCGGACACCCACCACCACGACTTCAATATCATCGCCAATGAGAATAGACTGCCCCAGCTTACGTGCTACAACCAGCATGGCTCAGCCTCAGACTTTCTCCGTCGGTTGACGTGTCGCCAGGATGTGACGGCAGGTGTAGTTACTGCCATGCTGAATGATCTGCGTACCGACACGCTCTTCATGGTTGATCGCCAGTGGTCCCAGCAGGTTTGTGCTCACCTGGCTATGGTCGGGTGCCATGGAAATTGTCGTGTAGATCGTCAGATCCGAGGGGGCCTTGGCTTTCAGCAGCTCTGTGTGGCTGTCGGGGATTTCTACCTCGTACTCTGGCATGTAGCGAAACGGGTCGGCGACGATCAACGCGACTGTGGGATCCTCAAGCGACTGGAGCCAGTAGAACCCCGACAGATCGTCGTGTTCCAGCAGGCAGTAGTCATGCCGGTCTTCCAGGCCATAGAGCGCCACGGGGAAGTGGATAACCGCTTCCTCAGGTAGGCTCAGACGCCCAAAACGAGTGGTATCGAACTCTCTCACCATTACCTCAACTAATTTCCTTTACCGCAGATAATCCAGAAGGGATATACTGCCTATCTTACCCGCCATCGCCAGAGCGGCTTGCTGGGAGTTTTCCGCCGATTTTTCCCTAACAATTGCCTCTGTGAAATCCACATCGCGCAGCTCCGACTGCCGGACTTCTAGGAGACTGACTTCCTTTTCGATGCCCCGCTGGGCCATGTCCAGGTAGTTCAGGCGCGCGCCCATATCTCCTCGAAGGCTCACCACGCGGTTCCAGTCGGCATCCACTTTGGTCATGCTACTGCGAATCGCCTCACTGTTGCCCGAGAGAACGGCTTGTTCCAGCCCCTTTAAGTTCGCGAAAAGATCGCTGTCTTCCTGCCCTCCCTGGAGCTGCTCGCCGGTGATACTGATCGCCAGGGGCTGTCCGTCGGTGGGGGCCAGTTTCAGCGTGCTGGTGTTGCCCACGTAGGTCACGGGCTCGCCCGCCACAAAGGGACGGATGTCGCTTTTGGTGCCACTGAAGAGATATCGCTGGTCCACACGGGTATTGGCCAGGTTGAGAACAGATACTGCTGAGCCTCGAATCTGGGCCGCGAGCGCAGCACGGTCGGCATCACTGCCGGTAGCCGTGTTGGCGGCGCGCAGTCCGGCGATCTTGGCTGCCTGAAGGGCGGTAGAGAGCTCTCCTAGTACCGACTCGGTAGACTTCATCAGAGGCAGAGCGCCACTGATACTCTCCGCCTGCTGCTGGCGCTCTGCCAGGCGAGACTGGATTGTCAGTAGCTCCACCGTTCCTGCGGGATTATCGGAGGCGCGCTCTAGCTTCAGCCCGGAGCTGACCTGACCCTGTGCCTTGGTGAGGCGTGTCTGGTTGTTCTGAAGGCTCGCGAGGCGCTGCTGGTGGGTGATCCAAGTGGTGATTCTCATGGTTCTTTTCTCTTCGTTAGGTTGATTCTTAGACACCGGTGCGCTGGATCAGGGTGTCTAGCATCTGATCGTAGGTGGATAAAAGCCGGGCGGACGCGGCGTAGATATGCTGCTGCGCGACCATGTTGGCTAGCTCCTCATCTAGGTTTACCCCGCTCTCCGAGGATTGCATGGTCTGCACTTGAGTCAGGCTTGCCTGGGCCATGTCCTGGCGCTGCTGTGTGGCGGTCACGCGCGTTGCAAGCTCACCCACCAGAGTTTGGTAGGCGGGCAGGATACCGGGGTGATTACGGAGCTGTGCGATCTGGCCCGCCACAGCGCCATCTCCAGCGGTGCCGTCGCCCAGAGCAAGCCGGTTCGGATCGCTCTGAAGGGTGCTGTTCACCGACATCTCGCCACCAGAATCAAAGACAAAGACTGGGACTCCCGCGGTGCCACTGCGGTCTTTGGCTCCGATGTGGAGCTGATTGACCTGTGAGGCCAGGGTATCGCGGATCGCACTCAGGCGGTTTTGATGCTCGGGAAGCTGGGTTTGTAGTGCCTGGAGGCGTGCCCCAAGCTCCCCCGCACTGGCGGCGACACGGGTGCCATCTGCCAGGGCCAGGTTGCCGTCGGTTCCGAGCTGGATTGCTTGTGCATCGCCATCCTGGATCAGGGTGACCCCTCCGATACTGACAACCAGTGCGCCACTCTCCCGACCGGCGACCTGCGCTCCCGTGAGCTGGGTGAGCTGATTGAGAAGCTCGTCACGCTGGTCGAGAAGCTCGCTGGCTGGCTGGCCTCCTGCCTGGGAGGCACCGATGACCCGGCTCAAGCCTGCAATCTGTTTGGTGAGGCTGTTGACCTGGGAGACATCGCTCCGGATCCCCTCCATTGTCTCCCGCTTAACGGCATCGAGATCATGAAAAGACTGCTGGAAACGATCCGCAACCTGCCCCGCTGCCCGCGTTGCCGCCGAGCGCAGAGTCGTGTCATTGGGGCGGTCCGCCGCGGCCTGAAACGCAGTGAAGAAGCGATCCAGGGTGGCCTGCAAGCCCGTGTCGCTGGGCTCGCCGGTGAGGCCCTCAATCCGGCCCGCAAGCTGGCTTGCCACGGTAGCATCGCCGACTTGTGCCCGAAGCGTATCGGCAGAACGGTCCAGCCACGAAGCATGGCTCCGTAGGATAATGCTGGCATCCACTCCACCGCCGACTCGGCCATTCACACCAGACAGGCTGGTGGAATCTGTGGTACTGACCGACGTGAGTGAGACAATCTGGCGCGAGTAGCCTGGTGTGTTGGCGTTGGCGACGTTCTGCCCAGTAGTTTCCAGGGCACGCTGATGGGCATTGAGCGCACGGCTTGCGAGATAGATCCCTTGTAATGACACTGTGTGTTCCTTCGCTCTTGAGCAAGAATTGCTCAGACTTTTTCGCTGAGCATCACCGAGGTAATGCCCGGTGAGTGGGCAAGTGATGCGGCAAAATGATCGGTCACTGCCAGACCATTTTCCAATAAGAGACGGTTGGTACGCATCTGATTGCGTAGCTGTTCGAGAGCTGTGGCTGTCTCGGTGCTGCTCTCACGGACCAGATGACCGCGTAGTGTGGTCAGGATCTTGGCGAGTGCTTCGTGGTAGCGCTCCACACGCAAAACATCGCCGTGGATCAGCGCGTCTTGTTGGCGACGAAGCAGATCTCGGGCAATTGCGATCAGGCGGGGTAGGGAGAGCAGGTCTTCCGCACTCCACTCCGCTGTCCGCAGGCGCATTGCCGGGGAAGGTGGGGCGCTCAGTGGAGGCCCCTCAGGAGCTTCTCTGCCAGGGCATCTTCATCCACCTGGAAGGTTCCCTCCTCGATCTGGGCGCGGAGCACTGTCACTTCGGCACTTCGTACATCTGGGGTGGCCTGAAGTGCCTCGAAGGCAGTCTGGATGTCTTTGGCACGCTGGGAGAATACCGCTGCATCAGGGCCACCCCCGGGTGCGTCGTCTCTGCGTGACTTCACTCCGCGCAGGGCATTGATCGCGCTAATACTCATTGCGTTATCGACTCGCATGGACTTTCTCTTCCTTGCTCAGTGGCTCTAGCTTGCTCAGTGGCTTTGTGGTTTCCGGTGCGAGCTGTTTGTAGAGCATCTCACCGATTCCGACGCCACCGCGCTGCGAGATCCGCTGGGAGATTTCCTGATCGAACATCTGGCGGAACATCTCCTCCCCACCACCCGCCTTGAGCGCTCCCCCCTTGGGCGATGTACGGCGCATCGCTTCCATGAGCTGGTCAACGAAGATGCTCTCAAGCTGCTGGGCGGCCTCCCGGATCGTGGTGGGTTGCGCTCCCGATCCCACAGACGAAGCAGATCCCACCGCCGAAGCACCTGGTAGATTTACTTGCATCTTACTGTACCTCAACCTCGGCAAAGAGCGCACC
>NZ_JAYUPA010000626.1:0-4196 GCF_043760365.1 Armatimonas sp. | reverse complement strand
GTCCCCCTCCGGGGACTACCGATTTTAGTCGGCGAAGGCCGACTTGGTATCTCTAGCCGCGAATTCATTCGACGGCTACAAAGAACTGAATGACCGTGCGTATTAAGCATATGAAAACTCGCCGCGCCTCTCGCCCCGAAGCGGGGTTTACGCTCATCGAACTGCTCGTGGTAATCGCGATTATCGCGATTCTGGCCGCGATTCTCTTCCCGGTCTTCGCTACGGCGCGGGGCAATGCGCGTAAGATGGCGTGCTTGTCCAATCTGAGGCAGATCGGGATGGCGAACCTGATGTACTCTCAGGACTACGACGACTATCCCGTGTGGGGCGGTGATCCGCCGGACTTGAACAGCGGTGGGTGGGGCAATAATCCTGATGTGCTCGCCTTCCGGCCCCAGTACGAAGTCCTGATGCCCTACGTGAAAAGCCGCGACATCTGGCGCTGTCCGTCGGACGGGGGCTTCGACTACACGGGGCCGTTTGAGGGGACGTATCTACCGTCGCACCCGAGCAGCTATGCAAAGTGGGGATCGAGCTACATCACGCGCACCGAGATTATCTTACTGAAGCGCCCAATCTCCAGCCTGGAAGCGATGGATTTTAGCACGAGCCAGAGCGTCGGGCCTGCGGGAATCGGGTTTTTCTTCGATGCCGTGGGGTACTGGCACGGGAGCAAGGGGCTTTTCTCTGGTAGCCGCGAGGCGTATCGTAACAACGTCTCTTTCTTAGACGGGCACGCCAAGAGCCTGGTCAATGCGGACTACATCAAGCTCTGGAGCCTGAGTTTTCGGTAGACCCGACGCTGTCCCAGTGCACCACTTGGTTGCGCCCATGCTCCTTGGCGAAGTAAAGCGCACTGTCGGCGGCACCCACGAGCCCCTCGGGGCTTGCCATGCTGTCTGTCAGGGTGGCTAGGCCGATACTGGCCGTGACCGGGCGGTTGGGCCACTCCGAGCGTAGCAGCAGGGCGCGCAGGCGCTCCCCGACAATCATTGCCTCGGTACTGTCGGTGTGGGGAAGGATCAGCGAAAACTCCTCGCCGCCGTAGCGAGCCACCGTATCGGAGAGCCGGGCAGTTTGCGCCAGAGCACTGGCCATGCGCCGCAGGATCACATCGCCCGCCGGGTGCCCAAACGTGTCGTTGTAGCTTTTGAAGCTATCCACATCCAGAACCACCACGGAGAGCGGGAGCTTGTAGCGTCGGGCACGCTGCCACTCCATGTCTAAGCGCGAATCAAAAGCGCGGCGGTTGCTGAGACCCGTCAAGCCATCTTCCTCAGTGAGCTCGCGCAGGCGCTCATTTTCTTTCTGGAGCGTGCGCAGGCGCTGTAGCTGGAGGCGGCGTTCCACGCGCAGGAGTAAGTAGGCTCCTAATAAGGCCAGAGTAAAGAGAGCGGCTCGCCCGATGGCTTCCGCGCGCTGGCGCTGGTTCTCCAAACGAAGCGACTGCTCCCGCCGAAGACTCTCTCGCTGACTGCTTTTTTGTACCAGAGCGACGCTGGCCTGGAGTGTGCTGCCTTCCTGCTGGCTGGATTGAAGAGCGGCAAATGCCTCAGGCAGGCGCTGCGCTTCGCGGAGCGTGACGGCGTGTTCCAGGTGGCCTAAGTACGCTCTGGCTTGCTCGGGAAGCTGCGTGAAGCGCTGTTGCTGCGCCTGCACCAGTGTACCAGGAGGGCGTAGCTCCCCAAAGTCTCTCGTTAGCGTCTTACGGAGGCGACGGAAGCGCTGAGCATAGTCGGCGCGCCCGGTTCCCACATAGGCAGCCTGGCAAAGCTCCGCTTCACTTAGCTGACTGGCGATACTGCTGATCTGACCTTGGAGCCTAAGCTCGTGGCTCAGCAGGCGCTGCTCCTCCGCAACCTGGTAAGCGCCGCGCTGTGTTAACGATTCACCGACGACAACCGCCAGTGCGGTGAGGATCAGAAGGCCAAGCCACCGAGCGTTGGTCGAGGTGGGGTGCGGCGAAAGGGCCATAGTTAAACGACCAAGGGGACTGTCCGCTTTAGCGGACAGGGGAATTGGCAACCGCATAGAAAAAAGTTGTTCAAATTTTTGTTTCCTTGCTTTCCGAGTCTCATGTTTTGATGATAGAATCTACCTGTCACGACCTTTCGTCAGGTAGTTTAGTTGCGTAAAGTTTCCTCTATTTTAGGAGCCTGAGTAAGCTCTCATGATGCGAGTGTTAGTTACGTTGCGGATTCAGTCTATTACGAAGCTTGGTAGCTTCGGTTCTGCGCTGGGCGGACGAACCTTTGCAAGTGGCTTTCAACGGACACGTTGAGTCTTCTTGTAATGCGTACGGTGTGCGGCACACCTAGACGCTCCACCTCTTTAGGGCTCGGACGGAGCCTTTGGGAGCTAACGTAAGGGATTGCCCTATGCGTTTCCCAAGAAGCCTGATGCTTGGCATTGTTGTTTCTTGTAATTTTGTCTTGGACATAATTTCAGAAGCTCTCTACTTTAGCGGAGGGAGTCGTCACAATAAGACTATTCTACCCCTGATTGGGCGCGGTTGGAGAGTGCACCCGTACTTTGCGCACACGCCGTCCGGTCGTCTCGACCACGGTGAGTTGTGCAGTACCGTAGGCTACCTGCTCACCGATACGTGGTGCACCACTGGTCTGGGAAAGTATCCAGCCGCCGATCGTCTCGACATCGGGCTCCTCCTCGGGGCCCGTCAGCTCCAGCAGGCGCTCCAGCTTCTCCAGAGGCATTCGGCCATCCACGAGATAGGTTCCATCGCTGCCGGACTCGATCTCGGGCCGCGTCGGATCGCGCTCATCCATGATATCGCCGACAATCTCCTCCAGGATATCTTCGAGGGTGACGATTCCCGCCGTGCCCCCAAACTCATCCACGACCACAGCCATGTGCTGGCGCTGGCGCTGGAGCTCGCGCAGAAGCTGATCAATGGGCTTGGTCTCTGGCACTCGGGGTAGGTCAATCACAATGCTGAGTAAGTCTCCACTCTTGAAGCGCAGCAGATCCCGAATATGAATCATCCCGATGATCTCGTCGGTGGAGCCTTCCTCACAGAGTGGGAAACGCGTGTAGCCGGAGTTCTCCGCGATCTTACGGTTTTCGGTAAGGGGCTTGTCGGTGGAGAGGAAGACAATATCAGGGCGCGGCACCATGATCTCTTTTGCCTGCCGGTGCGCGAAGTCTAGGACGCGGTGGAGCAGCCCCACTTCTTCCTCTCGCAGCTCGCCGCCCTCACCGCTCTGCTCCACAATCAGGCGAATCTCCGCCTCCGAGACACTCTCTTCATCGTTGTGCCCGGCTTTGTATCCAAAAGGCCGTAGGATCAGTGAGGCGAGCTTGCCCATCACCGCGAGGGGCATCTTGAAGACACGATAAAAAATATTAAGCGGGATAATGGTCGCCAGTAAGATCTTTTCCGCGTTTTTGATCGCCATCGTGGTAGGCACGAGCTCGCCTAGAACAAACTCAACCAGGGTGACGATTACCAGGATCAGCACCGTAACCACCCAGGCAGGCAGGCTGTGGATCACGGGTTTCAGAAACGCATGTACCACATCGTGCCCTACGCTGCCTAGAACCACGGCGCAGACCATGACCCCAAACTTGGAGGCGTGGAGATAGTGTGAGATATGGCGCGATGCTTCCAGGGCGCGCTCGGCTCCAAACACTTTACGGGCCGCCAGCTCATCCAGGCGGGTCGTGCGCACTTTCACAAGGGCCAGTTCTGCCGCCACAAAAAAGGCGGTCAGGAAAACGAGCAAGAGGGCAAGAAGCAGCTTTAAAAAGTTATCCACGGATTTTAGACTGTCCTAATTGTACCAGATGTGCAAATTCCCTGCCCTGAGCCGTTGAAACTAACAGACAAACAACAGAAGAGGATACAATTGCCGCATGCAACGTTCTCATTTTCTTGGACTGGCGGCGGCACTTCTCCTGGCAGGCTGCACCCCTAAAGTGCCTCAAGGAGGTACCTCAGCCCCACGCGAGACGCTCGAAGTGGGTTTTCTCCCCGTTACTTGTCATCTGACGTGCCCGGTCACCGCCTTTGCCTCGGAGACCAGCACCTCAGGGACTCGGTTCGAGTCCCGTCGTTTTACGGACTGGCCCACGGTCGCTGATGCTCTGCGCACCGGTGCGCTCAAGGCCACATTTATGATTGCCCCGATGGCCATGAAGCTCAAAGCTGATGGCGTCCCCTGCAAGATTGTCTACCT
>NZ_JAYUPA010000625.1:0-4196 GCF_043760365.1 Armatimonas sp. | reverse complement strand
AGATGCCACTGTCATCGGCCAGCGCGGGAAGCCCCGTGTGCTGCGCGGCGGAGAGTGCCTTGATGCGAGCGTTTTCCAAAAATGTCGCGCCGGTTTCTTCCGGGTCTGGCGCATCGCCCGGGAGCGGCAAAAGCTCAAGGCCCGGGAGAAGCTGCTGCATCTCCTCGACCTTGTGGGCATTACGTGTCGCCAGAATGATTTTTTGCATATTTCTCCTCGCCCCCATGAACGGGGGCGTCTTATTGTCCTCGTTCCTCGGACACAAAGGGCGGAACGCCCATAGCCGAGTTTACTCGGTATGGCCCGAAGTGGCCTTTGTGTCGGCGAAGCCGTCAATAAGACGCTCCCGTTCATGGGAGCGAATCTATTTCTTCGGGTTCAGCACCTCGTCAATCAGCTTCCAGGAATCCGTGATATGGAGCTGTGTCGCCCGATCCGCCGACTTGCCCTTAGTAGCAGCCAGAAGGGCCAGGATATCGGTGAGGGCGCTACGAACGTGCAGCTTGGCCTCGCCAGAGAGTGGGCCAGAGTTGGCGTTGCGGCGTCCTCCCGGTGCTCCGCCTAAGGGAGAAACAAGAGCGGCGGGCGGGTCGAGCTTACTGACCAGGGCATCTAGGTAGGTGCGCTGGAGATTGCGACGGTAGAGATCGGTCATGATTTTGGGCTGAGTCAGCTCGCGGAAGATACCGCGCTTCAGGTCGTTCAGAAACTCCCCAACCGGATAGGCAGCCGCAGGGGCAGTCACTTCAAACTCGACCAAGCGATTGAGGCGGCTGTCGCTAAGCAGCCCCCCGATGATACCGCGCTGTTCCCCGAGCACGCGGCTCACGATCCCTGTTGCCGTTGCCTTGCCGGTGATCTCAGGGTGCACCAGTAAGGAATGCGTCGTAAAAACCAAGTCGTTAAAGAGCTGGACGGCTGCCTTCTGCCGTGCTTTGGACACCGGGGTGTAGTTCGGGTTGCTACTCTGCCCGGCATGGTACTCGGTCTCGGTGACGCCGCCAACAATGGTTAGAACATGACTTAGCTCCAGAGAACGCTGACCTAAAACCTCGCTGTACATCTTTCCCAGCTCGGAGAAATCCTCGCCAGGCTTCAGGACAGCAGACGAGAGCCAGCCCAGCGTGCGCTCCAGGTTCTTCATGCCCAGCCGGGTTGCCTCGACTCCATCGGCGCTCAGATCCTCAGTCTGACGACCGGGATCGTCGCCCGATGGGTTGCCAAAGCGCAGCATCGGGTTGGTGAGCTGACGGTTCGCGATCGCATTGAGGTAGGTTTTCTCATCCTCGGAAGTCTTTGCCCCAGGAAAAACGGAGTAGCCCCACTCCACGGCAAAGTGATCGTAGACCCCGATCTTGGGCATGAGCTGAGTGACTTTATCCTCGGGCTGCGCGACATAGTTGTTGCGCGCGTAGTCCATGATCGAGGGTGTCGTGCCCCACTGCGCTGTCCACTTTGGGTCGCGCAGCAGCTTGATCGGCACCGACGAGCTAGACTTCATGTTGTGGGGGAAGCCCAGCGTGTGCCCGACCTCGTGGGTAACCACGTAGGCCAGCAGATCGCCTGTCAGCGCCTCCGGAAACGGCAGCTTACGAGCACGGGGGTCGGAGTGACTCGCCTGTACGAAGTACCAGTTCTGGATCAAACTCAGGATATTATGGAATATCTTAGGGCTCCCATTGAGAATCTCGCCCGTGCGCGGATCGGAGAGATGCGGGCCGTAGGCGTTCTCCACTCCCGAGGGCAGCCAGCGCACGACCGTGTAGCGGATGTCCTCGTCGTCAAACTCCGGGTCTTCGTCCTTGGTGGGAATGTCCCGGCAGACGACGGCATTTTTGAAGCCCGCTTTCTCAAAAGCGGCGTTCCACTGCTCGATCCCCTTCTTGATATACGGCTTCCACTTGGTCGGAATCTCCGAGCCCAGGTAGTAGGTAATCGGCTTTACCGGCTCGGAGAGTGCTGCGTTCGGATCTTTCTTTTCGAGTCGCCAGCGGTCAATAATCGTCACGTCTTTGACTTTATTCTCGGTTCCGCCCAGCTCCTGGTAGCTCGTGGAGAACCAGCCCACACGGCTGTCAAAGAGACGCGGCATCATTGGTTTCTCAGGCAACAAAACAATGTTATGGTTAATGACCACGGTATCCGCGCCTGCTCCTCCTGCCGCCGGAAGCCCAAAGGGGCTGGGAGGAGCGCCGCCCGCACGGGTTCCTGTCACTTTCACGAGGACGTTCTGGGGGAAGGACTTCATGCTCTCCACGAAGCTACGGCTGGCATCAAAGCTCGCACCAAAGAGGCTGGAGTAGATCAGCGGGGACGCATCAATGACCATCGCCTCGCTGTCGCCGTAGGCCGCGACACTGTAGACTCCCAGGATCGGCTCGATACTGCCTTTCTCTAGGGCACGTTTCACATCGCCGTGGTTCTCGTTGGCGCGGATGCGGTAGCTCACGCCGCGCATCAGCACTTTATCGCCGCGCTTCTCGAAGCGAATCACCCTATCTTGCACTTCTGTTTGGCCAAAGCCATAGAACGCCGACGAGCGCTCGGTGGTGGTGACCCACATGACTTCTTTACCAAGAACCGACTTGGGGATCTCGAAGTAGTACTTCTCGTCCACTTGGTGGGTCTTGAAAAGCCCCGTGGTATCCGACTTCGCCTCTTTGGTGATCACCTCGGCGTAAGGCTTGGGTTTACCAGCAGCCACGGGAGCGGTCGCTCCCGGCGGAGGGCCTCCCTGAGGCCTGCCCCCTGCCGGAGGGGTGGGCGGTTGTTGTGCAAGCGCAACGGCAGGCAAGATCAGTGCAAGCGCCGCAGCAGCGGCGGAAAAACGATGAGACACGATTGTTCAGGCTCCTCGAAAACAGTATAAGATCGGGCACGGCCAGAGCCGCTCCCGCTATTATAATCGCTAAAGATGAAAAATTAATACACGCCGCAATTTTTCAGACTTGTCTTATTCCCTCTCTTGTCCCTCTCTCCTGCGAAAACCTCCGAAAATCTCTTGACTTTTTTGTGACACTCGGTATAATTTCCGTTGGCACTCTAAAGCCAAGACTGCTAATTTTGGCGTGAAAGAACAACGCATGACAATTCGACCCCTAGGTGACAAAGTCGTGGTTAAACCGTCTGAGTCCGATGAAAAATCGGCGGGCGGTATCTACCTCCCCGACACGGCAAAGACCAAGCCGACTGAAGGCACTGTAATCGCGGCAGGCAATGGCCGCATTCTCGACAGCGGAGAGCGCAACGCCCTCAGCGTCAAAGTCGGTGATACCGTTATCTATAGTAAGTACGGCGGCACTGAATTCAAGCTCAACAATGAGACCGTGATCATCCTCGACGAGGACCAGATCTACGCAATTAAGGGATAAGACACTATGGCAAGTAAAGAACTGCTTTTTGATGAGGCGGCACGGCGCGCCCTTGAGCGTGGGGCCAATGCGGTCGCCAACGCGGTGAAAGTGACCCTCGGGCCTCGTGGCCGCAACGTGGTCATTGAGAAGAAGTGGGGCTCCCCCACAATCACCAAAGACGGCGTCACGGTCGCCAAAGAGATCGAGCTGGAAGATAAGTTCGAGAACATGGGCGCTCAGCTCGTGAAAGAAGTCGCCAGCAAGACCAACGACATCGCCGGTGATGGCACCACGACGGCAACCGTTCTGGCCCAGGCTATCGTCAACGAAGGCCTGCGCTACGTCGCCGCCGGTGGCGCTCCGCTGTCCGTGAAAAAAGGTATTGACAAGGCCGTGGAAGTGGCTGTCGCCGCGCTCAAGGCCAACGCAATCCCCGTTGATGGCGAGATGGTTGCTCAAGTCGCCGCCATCTCCGGCAACAACGACAAAGAGATCGGTGAGATCATCGCCGACGCACTAGACAAAGTGGGCAAAGACGGCGTGATCACGGTCGAGGAGTCCCGTGGCCGCGAGACGACGCTCGAAGTGGTTGAGGGAATGCAGTTCGACAAGGGCTACGTCTCCCCCTACTTCGTCACCGACACCGAGCGCATGGAAGGCATCTTCGAGAACGCCTTTATTCTCTTCTACGAGAAGAAAGTCAGCTCGGCTGCCGATTTGGTGCCCATTCTTGAGCAAGTGATGCAGACCCGCCGTCCGCTGCTCATCATCGCCGAAGACCTCGACGGTGATGCGCTGGCAACCATGGTGGTCAACAAGATCCGTGGCATCCTGAATGTCGCC
>NZ_JAYUPA010000624.1:0-4210 GCF_043760365.1 Armatimonas sp. | reverse complement strand
ACCATATCTTCTGGCACGGGACGATCTACTCGCCCGACGAAGCCCCGTGGCCGGGCTGGGTGTTCTACGCGTCCACGCAGATGAACCCGCGCAACCCGATCTGGCGGCACGCAAAGACGCTCCACGACTATATTTCGCGCTGTCAGTCGTTTTTGCAAGCGGGCGAGCCGGGTAGCGATGTGCTGCTCTACTGGCCCTACCACGACTTGCTCCACTCGCAGAAAGGCCGGATCGAGAAACTCACGGTACATCAGCGTGGCTGGCTGGAAAAACAGACCCTTGGGCCGCTGGCACAGCAGCTCTTAGATCGTGGCTGGCAGTTTGATTTTGTCTCGGATCGGATGCTCGCCAAAAAACTCCCCGAGCGCTACAAAGCCGTGGTCGTTCCCGCAACAACTCACTTCCCCCCTGAGACACTGGCACGGCTCAAGAAGCTCCACATCCCCGTATTCTTCGTGGACACACTTCCCCGTGATGTTCCTGGATTCGGAAAGCTCCCTGAGCGTCGCGCCAAGCTGGAAGCCAGCAAGCGTGGTCTACGCCCCACGCCGCGCACCGAGCTCGAAGCCGCACTCACGCAGGCCGGAGCAAAACGTGAATCACTTGCCGAGCTGGGGCTGAGCGTCGTGCGGCGCACAAGGGAAGGCAGTACCGTGCGCTTTGTTGTCAACCCCACGGACAAGACTGTCGTCCTGCCCTCTGCGACCGGGCGCTGCCTCAACCCGCTCACCGGCGGCGAGGGTGGACGGGAACTCCCCCCCAATGCGTCTGTGATTTATACCCCCTTCGCGAAGCCGCACCCAGAGGGTACCCGGGTCGCGAGGAACGAGCGGGGGGAGGCAGGCTTCGCGAAGGGGGTAGATTTGATTGGCTGGGAGGTGGCGTTTCTTGAGGGTGGCCCGACTCTGCCGCCTCCGTTCTCCTGCGAGAAGCTCAGCTCATGGACGGAGCAGGGGCCGGAGTACGAGGCGTTCTCTGGCACGGCACGCTACACGAGTGTCTTTGAGGCAAAGCCGGGACGCTACATGCTTGATCTGGGAAGGGTTTGTGAGAGCGCACGGGTGCGGCTCAATGGGGAAGAACTTGGAGTTGTGATCCTGGCACCGTTTACGCTGGAGCTGAGTGTCTCCAAACCGACCGGCAATGTGCTGGAGATCGAAGTGGCGAGCTTGGCGGCGAATCGGATTCGGGATCTAGATCGGCGCGGCGTTGTCTGGCAGACCTTCTACGATATCAACTTCGTGAACCTAGACTACAAGCGCTTCGATGCCAGCCAGTGGCCTGTGACACCCTGTGGGCTTCTCGGCCCCGTCACGCTCACGCAACGAACAGACTGAAACGAGAAAGCCCCCTCTTGCTCCACTCCCTGCGAAGCGGGAAAGGGAGCGAGAGGGGGTTGGGGGAGAGGTTATTTACCGACGGCGCAAGAAGGTTGGGATGTCCAACATATCCGTTTGTGTTGCCGTGGCGACGGGGGCCTTCTGGCGCTCCGCTCCGCTGTCTTCTGTCGGATCGGAGGAGATGCCCATCGGAGATGCGGGAGTTGGGCTGCTGACGGACTCGGGGCCATGCGAGAAGATCGTCTCTATACGAGCGAGGCTCGGTGCTGGGGTTGTGCTGGTCACCGTTGCCACCACAGTGGGTTTTTTGGTGTTGCCACTGTTCTGGAAACCCGTTGCCAGCACCGTGATCCGCACCGCTCCCTGCATGCGCGCATCCACCACGGTACCGAAGATAATATTTGCATCCTCAGCATCGGTCTTCTCGCGGATAAGATCAGCGGCCTCGTAGACCTCGGCGAGTGTGAGATCTGGGCCCGCAGTGATATTGACCAAGACGGCGCGTGCTCCGGAGATCTCGGTTTCTAGGAGCGGCGAGTTCACGGCAGCCTGCGCTGCCTCGATCGCACGATGATCACCCTCGGCAAAGCCGATTCCCATCAGTGCCGTGCCCGCATCCCGCATGACGGTCTTGACATCGGCGAAGTCCACATTGATCAGGCCCGGGATGGTGATGATATCGGAGATACCTGCAACTCCCTGACGCAAAACTTCATCGGCCTCTTTGAAGGCATCTACCAGCGTGGCACGCTTCTCGACGACATTCAGCAGACGGTCATTAGGAATCACGATCACGGTGTCTACATTGTTCTTGAGGCGATCAATGCCCTCTTCCGCCAGACGGGCACGACGTGGCCCTTCGAAACGAAACGGCTTGGTCACCACAGCGACCGTCAGGATCCCCATGTCCTTGGCGACTTCTGCGATCACCGCAGCCGCACCGGTGCCCGTGCCGCCGCCCATGCCCGCGGTGATGAAGACCATATCGGCCCCATCGAGCGCACGCTGGATCTCGGACTTGCTCTCCTCCGCACTCGCGCGCCCGATCTCCGGATCGCCGCCCGCTCCCAGACCGTTGGTCAAGCGAACCCCGAGCTGCATCGTGTTCTCCGCAGCCGTGGTCTTGAGTACCTGAATATCAGTATTCATCACCCAAAACTCGACACCGGCGAGCCCCGCCTCGATCATGCGGTTGACAGCGTTCTGACCGCCGCCTCCCACCCCAATGACTTTGATACGCGCAAACGGATCCAGTGTTGTACTGCTCATTCCGCTACTCCGTCCTTCCATGACTGCCTCTTCGTTATTCCCTGACGACCCATTAATAAACTGACGTTTGAAATTTCTTTATCGGGTGATAATCTTCCTGCGAAACGTTTGTTTGCAGGATTAAAAAAACGATAACAACCTGCCTTGCGGGAGCCAGGAGCGCAAGCGCCCCAGAATCCCTTTCGGACGGAGCCGCTGTCGTGGCATCACCCGCTTTGCTCCCCATTGTATCAGCCCGAATGCTGTGGCAAAGCTCGGCGGAGACAGACCCGCTGCCTGAGCGCTGGCGGCGCGGACACAGCCTAGGCGCACGGGCATTCCCAAGAGCTGCTCAGTAAGGGCGGGGAGACCTGGCAGAAGCGCACCGCCTCCGCACAGCACGATGCCCGCGGGCAGTGCATCAAATAAATTGCTCCGCAGTAGCTCTTTTCGGACGAGCTGCATCTGCTCGGTACACCGTGCCTCAATGACCTCCGCTAGCTCGCCGCGTGCCGCTCGCCCTTCACCGACCCCCTCGCTTCCCAGGAGCGCGTAGGGGATCATCGCCTCGCCCGAGAGTGTCTCCGGCTGCGCACACCCCGCCTCGCACTTGATGCGCTCCGCTTCCTCCAGCGAGGTCCGCAGAAACGCCGCCACATCCCGTGTGACCAGAGTGCCCCCGATGGGCACTACGCCGGAGTGACAGATCTCCCCCTGCCGAAAGAGCGCGATATCGGTTGTGCCCCCGCCGATATCCAGAAGCGCAACCCCCAGCTCACGCTCGGCGGGCAGGAGCACCGCCTCGCCCGAGGCCATTGGCTCTAGGATCAGCTCCTCAATCGTGAGTCCCGCTTTCTCAACACAGACGGCGATATTGCGCAGCAGCGCCGACGCCCCCGTGACAATATGCGTGTCCACTTCTAGCCGCGTTCCGCACATGCCAACGGGGTTCTTGATGCCCTCTTGGCCGTCTAGCGTGAAGTAGCGCGGCAGAACATGCACAATCTCACGATCCGGTGGCAGGACTATCAAGCGCGCACTCTCCAGCACGCGCTCGACATCCGCTCGGCGCACTTCCCGCTCCGGACTGAGCACTGCCGCAACCCCCCGGGCGTTCAAGCTCGCGATATGCTCACCCGTAACCCCCACCAGAACCGAGGCGATCTCCACGCCCGCCGCCGCGCTGGCCATCTCCACGGAGGCGATAATGGCCTCGACCGTGCGCGCCATGTCCACGACCGCGCCACGTCGCAGGCCGCTGCAAGGAACATTGCCGACTCCCAGTAGGTTGATCACGCCGCCCATCTGCGCCTCCGCTACCAGAGTACAGACTTTGGTCGTGCCAATGTCCAGCGCAACAACCAGCTCGCTCATCAGGCTCCTGATTTCTCCATTTGGAGCTGCGCTTGACGCTGACTGAGCCAGTAGCGCCGGATCAGCGAAAGATTTGTGAAGACACGCCCTCCTAGAAGCACCACGGCGGCTAGATGTAGGTTCACGCCGATCCTATCGCCCAGGTAGGCGAGAGCCGCCGCAAGCACGGTGTTAATCGCAAAGCCCGTCAGCAGGATATTGTCTTGAAACTTGCCCTCGACGCCCGAGCGAACCCCTCCACAGACCGC
>NZ_JAYUPA010000623.1:0-4224 GCF_043760365.1 Armatimonas sp. | reverse complement strand
CCACAATCTGGAGCGCGCACTGGTGCAGTTCGCGCTGTGCCAGAGTATCGAGGCGCAAGAGAGCACGATCCGCAAGATCATCTCCGACGCGCTGTAGCCGGGTTGAGTCGCCTTTATGAACTCTCGCCCCCATGAACGGGGGCGTCTTGTTGTCGTCGCGGGCTCCGACACGAAGGCCACTTCGGGCCATACCGAGTTTATTCGGCACTCGGTTTACTCGGCATGGGCGGAACGCCCTTTGTGTCGGCGCAGCCGTCAATAAGACGCCCCCGTTCATGGGGGCGAATCTTATCGGGGCGATCCCCTTCACCTCCCCAGTGTCACCTCGCCAATCGTCACGGTTTCTTTGTTCTGCGTGAGACGTAGCGTCAGGTGCTGGCGCTTCTCATTGCCGCGCCCGAAGTTCGTGATTATCGTGGCCTGCACCGTCGTGCCGCCGGTGAGTTTCTGCTCGTTGCTGCCGAAGTAGTTGGTCTGAATTTTATAGACACCGGGCACGGCGCGACGGATCATGTAGTCCTCGGGGCCGTAGCCACTGGTGAAGTCCTTGGAGAGCTTGCCGCCCACTTGGGTTAGATTATGGCTGTAGAAGCACTCCTCGCCCGTGGGCTCGATCACGTGCAGATCCATGTCCGAGCTATCTGAGTCCCAAGTCATCACGATTCGCACGTCGCACGTGAGGTTCTGGAGCAAGCGAGCGTCAAAGTTATGGCGTGTGTTCGGGTGTTTTGCCAGGATCGCATTGGCCTCGGTGAGCGCAATGACTTCGATGCCGTCGAAGCGCTCCCAGTGACGCATCACAACCGTGTGTAGTAGCGCCAGCGCCCGCTCGGTTTGATTTAAGTCGGCGCACACCAGGGCAAGATCGCGGTAGCTCTGGGGCTCCTCGGGGCGCAGGCGCAGAATCTTCTCAAAGAGCGTGGCGGCAATTTGCTTTTCTCCGAGCTGTGCCAGCCGGTGCGCTAAAACACGCAGCAGTGCTGCGTCCTCGATCTGCAAGTCAGCAAGAGACGTCAAGACGCGCAGGCCCTCAGCTTGGCGACCAAGCTGGAGGAGCATTTCAGCGCAGTCGAGATAGAAGGCGGGCGTGTCGGCGTAGCTCTCGCGCTCCTTTAGGTACGCCGCGTAGGCACCACTCGGCCCAGCGGCCTTGAGCGTCTTCAGATACGGCGCATCCGGAGTCCAAGGCTTGATCGCGATTCCCAAGTTCATCGTATCTGGCGCAAGTGCACCGGGATTTTTGGCCAACGTGGCAGGGCTCATAGGAGAATTGAGCTTATACAGCTCCGCCAAAGGATCGGAGTTTGCCCGCCCCGATGCCGCCACAGCCGGTAGCCTCGTTCCAGGCGGTAGCGTCATCGAGCGGCGGACACCCGTGATAGACTCTTCCCGTTTTTTCTCCATGTCGCTCTTTTTGGCGAACTTGGGGAAGTCTTTCTTCCACCAGCTTGTGCGGTCATTCCACTGAGCCAGCACGCTCTGGAGCTGGAGGTCATCCTTGATCCGCTGTGTGTTCTTCTCCGTTTTCTCGCGGCCCAGCCAGGCATCGTAGAGCGCGGGGCGGGTGCGCGGCGGGGCGATATTGTGCTCGACGTACTGCTCCAGGTTTTCGAGGACGATCAAGGAGGTGCCTGGCGTGACTAAATTAAAATCCCGGCCCAGAGCGAGCAGTGCCTCGTGGTTTTCGTCGGGCAGGAGCGCGAGGCGCTCGACACGCTGTGCGGCCCACTGGCGGGCGATGAGGCCCTGCGCCGAGCTTCCGGTGCGCGAAACGGTGACGGGGTGGCGTGCGATAATCTGTCCACCAGGCAAGCCGTAGATCAGCGTCAACTTCGCTTCGTCGGTGAGGAGGCGGCCCGTGATGAGGCCGTCTTGCCACTGGAGATCGGCTGTCCCCGGCCCCTCCACACCAAGAAGGGTAACACTAGGGCGCCCCAGGATGTCGGGGTTCGTGCCGGCACTGAGAGCGCCCCCCGTCTGCTCGCAGAAGTAGCGCAGGAGGCCAAAGTTCGTTCCCGGCGCGGTGGCGATGGCGTAGATCGGGGTTTTCGCCGCCACTTTAGGCAAGCCGTGCCCGAGATTGGAGAAGCCATCGGTGAACCAGAGCCAGTAGTCGCGGCGGGGAAGATTCAGTGCGCCCAGTGCCGTCCCACCGTCGAAGGGCTGCGATTTGAGAAACGCAATGAGCGCACTGGCATTGCCACCCGTCACCCGAAACTTGCGCGGCTTCTCCGCCCGCTCGCGCAGCACGACCACCTCGACCTCAAGGGTCTTCCCAGAAAGATGCTCGCTCAGCAGTGCCAGCTCCTTGCCGATCTCCGCCTTCCGACGGCTCAGGCTCGCATCCCAGACAATTCCGATCTGGCGCGGTGCAACCCGCTCGATCTTGGCACGAGGCGGGGTGTCGGCGATGCAAAAAAACGTCTCGGGCCGTGGGCCACTCGCACGCGTGAAAATCTCCGTCAGCACGGTGGGGCTGTCCGTTTGGGGAACCGTGATTGTCACATCCTGCTCGGCGCTATTTTCCAGCACAATCTCCGCTCTCAGGTGATCGTCGAAGCGGGACAGCGTAAAAGGGCGCTTGCCGACCAAGACGCTGGCCTTACTTGTACCGAGTACGTCCACGGTGACTTTACCCTCGGGGACACTGCTGCCAAATCGAACCGGAATCGTTTTTTTGTCGGTGCTGTAGGTGATGCGCACGGTACGGGTGCCACCCGCCGGAAGCGGGTAAATACGGGTACGAAAGACATTGCCCTCCAGCCGCTCCAGGAGGCCGGGGTCCACTCCCTTGCGCACCTCTTTTTCAAACACCACGCGAGCTTTCTCTTTTTCCACCGGCACGGCATCCACCAGCTCGCCCTTCACATCCAGCGCAAACCCTGAGACCGCCGCGCCCTCCGGCAGAGGAAATGTCAGCTCGCCTTCCAGCACCCGCTTCGACGAGTTATGGAAAACCAGTGTCTGGGTGACTTGCGCCAGCGGCCCCGCGACCGTGATCTGAATATCCGCACGCTCCAGCCGCACCGGCGCATCTTTTTCTTCATTACTGACGGTCAGTTGCAGCGGCGGAAAATTTCGTTCCTGCCGCGTGGTAACGGCATGGGGAGCGGAGCTTGTTTTGGGGGAAGCCGCCCGCAGAAGCGTATGGGGGGTACAGGCCACAAGGGCACAGAGGGACAGAGCAAGGGCAGTGAGTCTCATGATTTAATCTCCGGCTGTTTGGTGCATTCTAAGGGTAAAAAGGTTCACAAGCTATGATCTGAATCATAGAAAAAGTACGGTAGGATAGATATATTATGAGTGCGTTTTTTCCCGCCCATCTGACAGTGCACTTTTGCCCGCACTGTGGCGTCCCCAGCACAGCGTCTTCCGAGAACTTCTTTGCGTGCGCCGCGTGCAGCTACCGCCTGCATTTTAACAACACGGTTGCCGTCGCTGTTCTGGCGGTCAACTCAAAAGGCGAGCTTTTGTTTATTCGCCGGGCACGCGATCCGGGTAAGGGGAAGCTGGCCCTGCCGGGGGGCTTTGTGGATCCGGGTGAGACGGCGGAAGACGCGACTCGCCGCGAGGTGATGGAGGAGCTGGGTGTGGCAGTGACCGCTCTAAGTTTTCTGTGCACCGCTCCCAATATCTACCCCTACCGTGGGATTGTCTACACCGTCTGTGATCTCTTCTTCGTGGCGGAGCTGGCCGAGCAGAGCTTCACCCTCGCGCCACGTGAAGTGGAAAGCACGATCTGGCTGGCCCCCCAAGCGGTGGACTTAGACGAGATTGCGTTTCCCTCCATGCGGGCGGCACTGGCGCTCTACCGGGAAAATCTCTAGTATGGACGAAGGTTTCGAAGTGCGCGGGGAGTTCATCACCCTCGGTCAGCTCTTAAAAGTTCTGGGAATCGCGATGACAGGCGGGGAAGCGAAGCTCCAGCTTGAGGAGGGCGAGTTCCAGGTCAACGACGAACCTGAGACACGGCGCGGGCGTAAGCTACGCCCCGGCGATACGGTAACGTTCCCCGACGGCAGTACTCTAGCGCTTGCCCCACCAGCGAATGCCCAAGGCAGCGACGAGGCTCCCGGCGATACACATCACCAGCAGGGTGAGCAGGCTGCGGACAAGGCTGGCCAAGGGAGCCACCACCCCACGAACCACCAGATCTCCCGCCGTATTGTCCGGCGCAGGCGTCGCCCCGGGTAGTGGCTTGGGAGTTGGTGTAGGAGCCGGGAG
>NZ_JAYUPA010000622.1:0-4228 GCF_043760365.1 Armatimonas sp. | reverse complement strand
ATTGCCTCCTGCCGCCCAAAGGGCACGACCACGCAGTCCCCCACCGTCAGCTCGTCCAGCTCCTCAGGAACCCGGTAGGTCAGCGGCTGCTTGATACCAGGAGCTTCGACATTCACAACCAAGGAAGCATACACGACGGCTAGGCCGTCCCGTGCTTAATCGTATCCACCGGATCGGACGGCAGAACCAAAACCTCTAAGCGATCTCCTTCGGGAGTGCCAGGCGTGGCATCGAAGAGCCCTTCAATCTCGGTGAGCGTGTCGCGGTAGATCGTGTCGTTGTGAATTGGCTTGATGTCCATCAGCTAAACTGAACCTATTATAGCCTCTCCCGCTACGAGCCGCCGATTTCAATTTGTGGCTCCATGGATAGGTATCTTTTCGTCCTCCTACGAGACGTTTGAAGTCGTCGTCTTTCAGTTTGATCAACTACACAATCCAGCATACCATTAGCTGACCTGACTTTTCGAAGAGGTATACTAGTCCGTAGATTCGGTAACCCATGAAAAACATTTGCCTCATCAGTTATTCCAGTTCAATGAGAACAAGTAACTCAGTGGCCATTCGAGTCAAGATTCCTGTCGAGCCAAGACTGGCAAAACTGGCTATGCATGATGGGTTCACGAATGAGCACTATACTCTTTGGGAAGGCAGGGTCACTATCGATTCGCCGATCTACCATGAAGCAGAGTTCGATATCAAAGCCGATGTGCTTCGCCAGTACCGGGAGCCAAAACCTGTTGAGATAACAGTAACATTCCACCTCAATGTACTGCATCTCTACGAACAATCTACAATCTACCGACGAGCGAAGAAGAAAACGGTCAACATTCTAGCCTACGCTACTGTGGCAGAGAGGGATGCCTTATCCCCCATCCCTTCTCTCCTAGGGGCCATCCATCCGGAGAAGTCCAAGCGACGCCTGGACATCCTCATCGAAGGAGCTGGCCTGCGCCACGCGGCGCACCCACAGCCCGCAGGAAATGTGCAGTTCGTGCGCTATACCCTTCCCAGTTCAACGGACTCGTCGGAGGCATTAACATCCCTATCAACCCGCTTAGGTTCTCATGGGGCACTTAAGCCAGAGGAGGTAGTGTCATCTCTCGCGGAAAAAGGCCCAGAGCTGACACACCGCGACTGGTTGACCCTGATCGCCAACATTAAGCCGATGACACCAGTCCTTGCAGAGAAGATCTGTAGACATCTCTCCGGGCTAGATATCGCGCTCTTTAAGCTTCATGCCCTTCCAGAAGCTGTGGTCTACGCACTGTCACTGTCCTTGGCAGACTACCTCACTGCCTTTGTTTGTATAAAGACAAGTGTGGTCTTGGCTGGCAACCGTAATCTCCAGCAGAGCTACCTGGAGGCAATTCTTAAGCAGTTCGTCACTGAGTCCCGATGTGCCACGATTCAGCCCGACATCAAGGATCTGTTTATAAAACAACGCTTTGTCGAGGTTCTAGGTCACTCAGCACTTGAGGATCCCCTTAAGATAATCCGAGGCAGTATTCAATCTGGTGATCTCTCGGAGGCGGAGCGTAATCTTGCCACTCCTCTAGTTGAGGTGGCGGTGCTAAGTTCAGTCTTTGATAGCCTTCTCAAAGGCTCTATTCATGACTTCCAGCTCTTCCAAGCAGCATTAATATACCAATCTATCCACTGCGAGACCAACTCCCTGCGGGATGTTCTCTCAGCCGTTCTCATGCACCAAGCCAACGCGAGCATCACATTGAGATTGATCTTCTTGACCCTGCAGATGGCTGATGCGTCCATGGAGCAGGATAAACCTAAGTTGGCCTCGCTGAGTTTCCTGACAGCTCAATGCTCAATGGACATGCTCTATCGGAAGATTCAGGCTCCCACCTACAAATTTGTGGGATATGAGATTCTGCGCGAGCACATCAACCGCATGATGGAGATACTTGAACTGTCCGCAAAGCTGGACGATATCGAAGCGCGAAAGATCCACTCAATTGGGTTACTGATCTTGGCAATCCTTTACAGCAAAGATGCATACAACCATGAGAAAGCGGTCGCAGCCGTCGGGGCAGGCATACGCTGCATCGAAGGTGCGCACCTCATGGATGCCGACAATGAATGCTATATCAGTCAAACGTTCTATCGCCACTTGATATCGGGCCTTGAGTACCAGAGTATGGTGATGCAAAAGTTGATCGCCACTGGTCTCGCCAAACTCAAAACTGCCACTCTATTGCTCTTCAGTCTCTCTTATGTTCCCAACGAGGTTTGGACCGCTGGGTTTCTTACCAACGCTAAGATGTTCGCCGATGCAATCAGTGATGCCTTGAGTCTGCTCCTCGATAAAGGGGAGGTTCTTGAGCCACACGAAGGACTTGTGGCTCACAAAGAAGGAGTGCACGCCCTCACCAACTTCAGGCTTGCGATGAAGGATGCCAAGGGAAAGAGGTGGTGCTTCCCCTTACACCAGATATCCTCGTATCACTTACGTACCTCCGGGATTAACCGAGTGAGCGCAGTGATCCGGCTGCTATCAGGCGTCACTGAGGTGGTCTCAGACATGGCTATGGGTGATTTTCCTCCGGTGGGCGTAGTGAACTGGGCGCGCAACATCAACGCGACACTCATTGAGCGTCCTCCTGTTACAGTGCATACCATTGGGCAAAGAGAACCGATGCGAGTGCGTTCAGCCCCTCCAGCTACGCTCCCAACGGGGGCGTCAGGTGAACTTCTTCTAGTCTCATCCACGGTGTCAACGGTGAAGTTCACGAACTGCCGTTTCTGTGGAAATGAACAGGAAGTAGGAACCTTGTTTTGTATGATGTGCGGAAAGGCAATCTAAATGAAAACGTGTTTGAAATGTGCTGCCAGGCTACCCGATGACGCACGCTTCTGTGGTTTTTGTTCTACCGAGCAACCGACCATGTTAGAACTCTCAAATGGCCCATTGCCAACACCGCCACAGCGGAGTTCTCTAGCGGTTGCGGAGAAGTACCCAGCGATCATGAAAGTGGCGCAATCGCTTCTCTCTCTAGCCGATGTGGTAGAGTTTATGGGATACGCCCTGACGCTTATCGGGGGCCTCACGCTATTGTTGGGATTGTGGGGCACTTCAGTTGTTTTGGCGATACTGGTGGCTTTGTTATTTGGCGTCTTCAATTTCATCGCTACCAAGTTTATGGCTATCCTAATGCGTTTTTTGGGGGAGTCAGTTTACATGATTATTGACATAGAAGGACACTTTAGCCGCATGTCCTCAAAGTAAGACTATGCCAAATCAAACGCCGTATGAGGTTCTAGGGGTCAAGCCCGATGCCACCCCGGAGGAGATTCGCTCTCAGTACCGGCTACTAGTCCGGCAGTATCACCCCGACAGGGTTGAGGAGGGTCTACGAGAGACGGCGACCACGCTTTTCCGAAGCATTCAAGCCGCCTATGACACTCTAAATGATCCTGCCCTACGCACAGCCTACGAGACGAGTCAAGGCCAAGGCATGGTGTCTCCCCGCGCGGACACTACTTACACCACGAAATCAGACCTTCGGGACACGACCGAGAACGTAGTATGCGTTCACTGCCACAAGAGCATCGGCGACACATCCGAAGGGTGCTTTGGCTCAAATGGACAACCCTACCATATTCGGTGTTTGCGAGAAATTCGCAAGCAAAAGCCTATCGCCGCCCCTTTACCAGTAGAGACAGTTGCCACGCAGGGAGAGGTGATCACGAAGACAAAGAACAGGTTCAAGCCCAGTCTCGTAGAGTTCTTCCCAGTAGTAGTGTGGGTTCTGGTTTTCTGCCTGACCTTCTACCTTGTGGTGGTCAATGCAAGGGACATCACCGAACTCAAAATGGCTTTTGTGCTTTCATTCCTCATCGCTACCCTTGCCGCATTATTTGTCCCTGGTCTGTGGCGCTTGCGTACCAACTCTCTTATTGACAAAACAGTTGTCGCCCTTTCCCTCTGCATCACCCTCGTTCCCACGGCCCTCACTGTGGATATTTGGTATAGCGGCAAAATCCAAGTCAAGTACGATGCTTTCATCTTCAGAAAAAAATTCAATGATTTCTGTGGTCGCGCCGACGAAAGCAACCTTCAGACATCGATTCGAGAACTCCGCCAAAAAGCAAAAGAAGAAGCCAAGAAGAAGGTAGAAGAGGCCAAGCGTATACTTATACCTAATCTTAATGACGGTGAATCTGCACAACAACCAAACGACCAACAAAAAATAATAGTACCAATCAATAAT
>NZ_JAYUPA010000621.1:0-1501 GCF_043760365.1 Armatimonas sp. | reverse complement strand
TCCCTGCGAAGGGGATAGTTCCAGCCCACAAAACCCTTCACGGAGCTGGAGGGTGATGAGCCTAAGCGAGTCGGGAGGTAAAACTGAATGGCCGTGGAGGCGTTACCAGTAAGGCAGGATTTCCGTTACTCGTGTTGAATTGTTACGACGCATGGATTTGACACTGCGGCTCTTTGGCAGTATGGTGCTACTCTACCAAGATGCTCCCCTGCCACCCGGGCCACGCCGCCCTGCAGGGGAGCGTCTTCTGGGGCTCCTGGCGCTCCGTGGGCCTCAGCCCCGTGCGCGGCTGGCAGCGACACTCTGGCCGGAAGTGGCAGAAGAGCGGAGCCAGTTCTACCTGCGCCGCACGCTGATGGAGCTACGGCAGCGTCTGGGTGCGGCAGCCTCCGTGCTCATAGACTCCTCGGAGAGGCCCCGGATCCTGAGTTTGCAGCTGCCTCCTACAAGCTGCGACCTCTGGTGCTTTGAGCAGGCGATCAAAACAGAGGACGACCTTACGGCGGTGAGTCTCTACCGCGGTCCCCTTCTCGATGGCTGGGACGACGACTGGGTACTGACCGCGCGTGCTCAGTACCAGCAGCAGTTTCTTGGCGCTCTGGAACGGCTTGCAATGCGGGCACCGACCTCCCAAGAAGTAATTGCCCAGCTCCAGCGACTCGTCGCACTGGATCCCGCCCGCGAGTCTGCCTGGCGTGCCCTCATGCAAGCACTGGCAGACCGAGGAGACCCCGCCGCTCTGGTGCAAGCCTACCGTGAGCTTCGCGTTTGGTTACGTCGCGAGGTACGTCTGGAGCCCTCACCCGAAACTCTGGCCTGCTACCAGCGGCTGCGCTCGGAGGCAAGGCGCAAGAGCGTGCCTGCCCTTGCCCCAACGCAAGACATCCTACGGTACCGCTTACCTCTGCCTCCGACCCCGCTTGTCGGACGGGAGACGGCACTCACTGAAATCCACACACGTCTGGAGGCAACCCGCCTCCTCACTCTGGTGGGGATGGGGGGCGTGGGGAAGACACGCCTTGCTCTGGCAACTCTTGAGGCTCACCAGGCCGATCCAAAGTTTACCGATGGCGTTGCCTGGATTGAGCTAGCGGGTCTCAGCGACCCCGCGCTTCTCTGCGCCCGTGTGGCAAGTAGCCTGGGCATCCCCGAGACGACCGAGCTGGCACAAGCCATCGGTCTGCGGAACATGCTCCTCGGGCTGGATAACTGTGAACACCTCCTCGATGCCGTCGCCAACTTAACAGACACGCTCCTGAGTACCTGCCCCAACCTTGTTCTGCTTACCACCAGTCGCGAGCCGCTCGGTCTGGCGAGTGAGGCTCTCTGGCGTGTCCCCACTCTCTCCAGCACAGCAGCACTTGAGCTCTTTGAGGCCCGTGCACAAAAAGTGGCCACGACCTGGACACTCACCGAAAAAAACACTCCCTTAGTGCACCAGCTCTGTACCCGTCTTGACGATCTGCCTTTCGCCATCGAGCTGGCCGCCGCACGCATCGCG
>NZ_JAYUPA010000620.1:0-1502 GCF_043760365.1 Armatimonas sp. | reverse complement strand
CCGATAGTAGAAAAAACTTCTTTCGATTCAGTGTATGTTTCATTTTTCAAAGATTCTTAATGTAGGTAATGACTCTGGACTTGCCTGATTGGGTCGCTAGAAGTATACTCCAACCCTCCGATGACACCGAGTCAGCCTATGACACACTGGTAATTCGAACAGATTTACCAGAAGCATCTTCTCTACTTTTCTAAGCTTTGGCTCATTGTATTGCTACTTTGGATAGTATGCAGTCATCCAAAGGTGAAATCCTGACCAAAACCTGACCAAAACCTGACATTCGGCCAGTCTTGAAAAATTCGCGTACAATCGGGTTCATCTCTAGAGCCCATGAACCAAGGATCTAAACCAGATAAAGCGGCTGCCTTGCACGCGTTGAATGACGAGCTTGGGCTGCTTCCACGCGAGCAGCACCAGGCCTTCTATCAAGTGGGAGGCACGCTAGATTGGGACGCTCCCTCCTATCTGGTGCGTAATGCTGATCAGGCGCTCTTCGAGGGATTGCGCCGTGGTGAACTCTGTTACGTCCTTGATACTCGCCAGGTGGGTAAGTCCTCACTGCTCGTTCGTACAGCGGTGCGGCTCTTGGATCAAGGCATCGATATTGTCCAGATAGACATCAGCAAGCAGGGGCGCAATGTCACCCCGGAGAGCTGGTACTTGGGCCTGCTCTACCAGTTCACGGATCAGCTTTCCCTATGGGACACAGCAGAGGCTTTCTGGGAAAGTCATGCCAGCTTCAGCCCCGTCCAGCGCTGGTTTGAGACGATTCGTCAGGTAGTGCTGATTGGCCGAGAGCGTCCCCTCGTCGCCTTTCTGGATGAGATCGACGCAGTGAGAGGACTGCCTTTTTCTGCGGACGAGTTCTTCGCAAGTATCCGCGCCGTCACCCAGGATCAACGAAGTAATTCTCCATCAGAGCCTAATGCATGGAGACAACTCACGTTTTGTTTTGCGGGCGCTGCTACACCGGCTCAGCTCACCTGCGATGTACGCGCCACCCCTTTCAATATCGGCACTCGCATCGAGCTCACCGACTTTACGGAGCAAGATGCGCTTCCACTAGCACAAGGTTTTGCCCCCGCAGACTCAGCACAGTGCGGTGCTCTCATTGCTCAGGTTGTATATTGGACGGGCGGTCATCCTTATCTCACGCAACGCCTCTGTTCGGAAGTCGCTAGGGCGGAGGCTACCACGCCTCAGCAAGTGGATCAGCTCTGTCGGGAAACCTTTCTGGATCGTAAAGCCCGCGAGACCGATCCCAATCTCCACTTTGTCCATGAGCGCATCCTCCAAGACCCCGAGAATGATCGAGGCGCACTCCTTCGTCTCTACAGCACCATTCGCAAGGGGGCGTCGGTGCGCTACGATCCCACCAGTAATCTGGCTAATACCTTGCGGCTCGCAGGGCTAGTGACTGTCTCCGAGGGTGAGCTTCGGGTACGAAACCGTATCTATGCTGAGCAATTCAACCCCGCCTGGGTTCAGGATAGCTTGCGCAC
>NZ_JAYUPA010000619.1:0-1502 GCF_043760365.1 Armatimonas sp. | reverse complement strand
CCGTGCCCGTGTCATTTCGACATCTGCCGCCGTTGGTTCTTGCTCACCCCGCCAGAGAGCCACAAGCGCCCCGATAGTGGGGTCAAAGGCACCGTCCGTTCGCTCGGTCAGTGCGCGTGCTTCCCGCAAGAACGCAAGGGTGGTGGGGCGGACACGGACGGGCCTCTGTGCTCCCTCGGCGTTGATTGCCCAGAGATCGCTTCCTGGATCGTAGGCCGAGAGCTGCTGCTCCACCGCCTCGATCTCGGCGAGCGCCGCCTCGCCCGCCGCCCGTAAGCTCTCCTCACGCTCGCCTTCCAGCACGAGCTCAAAGCGGCAGCGCATCGCCTCTGTCGCCAGCAGTACGGTTTTCATCTGTTGATTATAGCGGGTACACTGGTTTTTCTGATGCCTGAGCCCCTCTTGCCTCCCATCCCTCCCTACACCAAGCTGCGGCTCCCGACCGAGCGGGTGACAATCCCCATGGTCTTTCCTGTGCTGAGTGTGGTGCGCTGGCGGGCGAGCTACAACGAGGACTGGGGAACCCATCGCCACACAGGCTGTGATCTCATCGCGCCAAAGTTCACGCCGATTATTGCGCCGTTTGCTGGGACACTCGGCTTTAAGCCGCAGACCTTCTGGATCGTCCGCGACGATGGCTGGGGCTGCCTGGGGACACACCTCAACGACGATACACCAGGAACTCGTGATGGGAAAGCCAACCTTGACTTTATGTTTGCACCCAACCTCGTACCAGGAGAAAGCGTGGAGGAGGGGCAGATGATTGGCTACGTGGGCGATAGTGGGGATGCCAATGGCCCGCACCTACACTTCGAGCTACACGGCCCCGACGGTATGCGCGACCCTGCGCCGTCGCTGCGCGAAGCAAGGCGGATTGCGAAGCCCACACCGCTGCTTGTTCTTGCGACAACGGAACCGCCTGAGCCGGGTCAGCTTCGCACCGAGGGCTGTGTGCGCAGCTTTCATTCGGCTACGCGCCGCCTGACACTTGTGTTGCTCAAGGAACCTCGACAGGTGGCATTTACCCTCAGCGAGCTTGCTCTCCAGCAGCTTGGAGGCGCAGTGGGAATCGCTGCGCTCTCACGAAGCCGTGTGGTGAGTGTCTACCACCGCAAAAATACTGTGGAACGCGCCCGCCTTGCTCCCATCTCTAGCCTTGCCCCTGTCTCAAGCCTGAGAGCGGGCGAGAGTAGCCAGCCTCTTCTGCGGCTGAGTGGCTCGGCACTGAGTAGTGACCCAACCCTGACCCGCTGCGCCGCCGCCGAGCTCACACAGTTTTCACGGCTGTCGTCGCCGCGCTGGGTTCGCACGGGGAGCATGGCACTCGGGCCGCTGCGGATGCGCGGCACCAAGCTCAAGCAAGCCGCTATTCTAGGGCTGGCCGGCACTCCTGCGACGCTCTTCTCTCAGGAAATCGTGCAAGAGGCGCTCCGCTACACAGGCTTCACCCGCTTTGGCGGCGCGGTCGGCAACGGTCGCCTCCTCCTCGTCCTCGCCGATGG
>NZ_JAYUPA010000618.1:0-4237 GCF_043760365.1 Armatimonas sp. | reverse complement strand
TCTGCAGGCGGTTCGTACTAAAGCGCGTCAATATTTCGTTCCTTATCCTTAGATCCTTAGCGGTCCTGTTTTGGCCTATCGCCGGATTGAGTGTAACCCTAGGCATAGGAGTTGTCAAGAGAAGATGTGGCGTAGGACACTATTTTTGTGGGAACAAATAGTGCCTGAAATGAGGTATTCTCCTCAGTAACTGAGGGAAATGAAGAGAGGTAATTTTTGTGATGTTTTTTAATCAAATGCAACGGGCACTGGTGCCCGGTCTTATATTATTGGCACTGGCGGGGAGTGCACGTGCGGATCTGAAGGTCGTCTCCAAGATGACGATGGACGCCCCCGCGATAGGCGGGCTGGGGGGAGGGCTTGGAGCCAATATTCCCACTCCCAAGCCTGGTGAGGCAATCCAGACAATCACCTACTACAAGGGATCCAAGACGCGCGTTGACGAGGCGACTGGTGCAGTCACGATCACGGACAATACGGCAGGCACTATCACACGGATTGATCCTAAGAAGAAGACCTACTCGGTGGTCAAGATCGCGGACATGACCAAGCAGCTCACTGAAGGCGCAGGCCCCGCAGCGGGCTTCCTCGAAATGCTTGAGATGAAGGTCAAGAGCGATGTCAAGAAGGGGGGGCATGAGCGTGTGATCGCGGGTAAGAAAGCCACAGATTACCTCTGGACCGCCACCATGAGCATGAGCATGAAGGGTGGCGAAGAGGGCGCTGAGGTGGCCAATATCTCCATGGAAGGCGAGCAGTGGACGACGGAAGAGATCCAACTTCCCGACACGGCGGGAAAGCCCAATGCACCCCAGCTACCCGGTATCGGTGGTGGAATGATGGGGGGCATGATGAAGATGATGAACAACATGCCCGGCATGAAAAACCTGATGGCAACGATGGCTCAAATTAAAGGTTTTTCGCTCCTGACCAACATGAAAATTAAGATCCAGAGCCCGTTTGCCGAGGCACAAGGTGCTGATCTCTCCAAGCCGGTCACGAACAAGACCGAGGTGACTGAGCTGAGTGAGGCGGAGCTTCCCGAGAGTCTCTTTGCGGTTCCTACGGGCCTTAAGAAGGTTCCGTACGAGATGCCACAGATCCCGGGTTTTGGAGGGTAGTTAAAATGTATAAAGGCATCATGGCCCTCGCTGCTGCACTGTCACTCAGTGCAGCGGCCCACGCGGATCTTAAACTGGTTCAGCAGACGAGTATGAGCGGCGACCTGGGAAAGCGCGTCCAAAAAGACGGCGGTGCGCCAAAGACTCCCACGGTGACAATGTACTATAAGGGCAACCGAACTCGCACGGAGTCGGGGGGGGGGGTGACGATCTTCGACGGGCAGCGCATGTTGATGCTGAACCCGGAGAAGAAAACCTACCAGGTTATTCCTAAAGACGCGGCGGCAAAGGCCATGAGCCCGATGCTGGCGATGATGGATATCAAGGCTGATGTGAGTGTGAAGCCTACAGGGAAAACCCAGATCCTTCAGGGTAAAAAGACACAGCAGTACGTCATGACAATGACGATCAAGCTAGGCATGAAGAACGCGGCAGCTAAAGATGCCCCCAAAGGTGATGTTCCGCAGATACCTCCCATCACCAGTAAGACCGAGCTCTGGACGGCGGAATTTCCCGGCATCACGCTCTCCGGGGCAGCAATGAGCCAGGCGATGCCCGCGGGTGTCGCCAGCATGCCCTTTGTGAAGGACATGACTGAGAAGATGAAGTCCGTCAAGGGAATTCCGCTTCAGACCACCATGACCCAGGACGTGATGGGACAGCAAATGACGGTGACGATGAAAACGACCACTCTCTCTGAAGCCCCTCTGCCTGACAGTCTTTTTGCCACTCCAGCGGGCTACAAACAAGTGCCCTACGTGGCTCCCAGCATGCCGATGATGCCGGGACGTGGCTAGCGCGGCATTTTGACTGCCCCATCGGCAACTGGTACCAATAGGATCGCTGTGGGAACCTGGACGCCGGTGGGCTCGACATCTTTCAGCCCGCCGCCATCCTGGTAGACCATCTGCGCGGAGGGGCCACCGTCCAGGCACATCGCCTCGTCGGGCGAACTATGTAGTGTCGTCTTGAAGAACTCTACTAGCGAGTGGGCAAGTTCCCCGTAGGTCATGGCATCGGCGCGGCAGAAAACCAGGTAGCGCGCACTCAGCGCCACCGCCATCCGGCCCGTCCGGACATCGCTGACAAGCTTCTCTGCCCGATCTGCGACATCTATCTTTCCCCGGTGGATCAGGCGTGGGCCACAGGCCAGGGCATAGTCCATACGCCACGTCAGGCCGTTTTTAGCCTTGGTAGGTTTCTCGTAGCGCCGTGCGCCATCTTTCTCTGTCCCGACGACCCAGGCGATTTCCGGCTTACCGGACTGCGTGAAGCCGATTGCGGAGCGGAGCGCCGTCCCAACGGGTGTCCCCGGTGCAACGATTTTTCCCTCTACCACGCAGAGCTGGACGAGCTGCTTGCGCCGTCCCAGAGAGTCGTAGGACTCCCCGAAGAAACCGCCATTCACTCCCGCGACCGCCCCGTATTTCTGCGCCCACTCGTGAACCGTCTTCGCATCGCCCACTAGATTGTTACGTAGATGCTGAAGGTTTTCAGCAACGACAATCGGTCGGATACGGGCGAGCGTATTGTCTACGGTCAGTGTCTGTGCACCCGAGGCTTTGTCGGTGCGAAACGTGACTCCTTCTGCGACACGGATCTCGGTGGGCGGCTCCGTGGTACATCCCGTAAGCAAAAGAGCCGCCGCGAGAGATGCGGCGGCTCCAGAGGTCAGGTTTCGCGGTTTAGACGAAGTCAAGGTTCTTAACCTCTTTGGCGTACTTTTCAATAAAGGCACGGCGCGGCTCAACTTTGTCGCCCAGCAGAACCGTGAACATATGATCCGCCTCGGCGGCCTCCTCGACCGTGACCTGGGCCAGGATGCGATTGGCCGGGTTCATGGTCGTGTCCGCCAGATCCTCCGGGTTCATCTCGCCCAGTCCCTTAAACCGGGTGACGTGCGTGTCGCGCTTCTTGATCTCTTTCAAGATCCGATCTCGGTCAGCCTCGGTGCGGGCGTAGATTTTCTGGTCTTTCCCCACGCGGATCGAGTAGAGCGGCGGCTGTGCAACATAAACATGTCCGTGATCCACGAGCGGCTTCATGTAGCGGTAGAAGAAGTTGAGCAGCAGCGTGCGAATATGATCGCCGTCCACGTCGGCATCGGCCATGATGATGATCTTATGGTAGCGCAGCTTGGCCAGATCGAAGTTATTGCCCTTGTCTTTTTCCTCATCCGTGGACGTGGAAAGCGAGAGTCCGGCACCAATGGCCATGATGAGCTGCTTGATCCCATCGTTGTCAAGCGCTCTGTCAATGCGCGCTTTCTCGACACAGAGAATCTTACCGCGAAGAGGCAAGATGGCCTGCGTGCGGCGATCCCGTCCTTGTTTGGCACTCCCGCCTGCAGAGTCTCCCTCGACGATGTATAATTCACACTTACTCGCGTCTTTTTCCATGCAGTCCGCGAGCTTGCCGGGAAGACCGCCGCCGTCCATCGCGCTCTGGCGCTTAATGAGATCCGCTGCCTTTCGCGCCGCATCACGAGCACGCTGTGCAATAGACGCTTTTTCCAGCACTGCCTTAGCGATATTGGGGTTTTCCTCGAAGAACTCCGCCAGTCCCTCGCCAACAATGGAGTTCGTGACCCCTTGAATCTCGGGGTTGCCGAGCTTGTTTTTTGTCTGGCCCTCAAACTGGGGATTGGAGATCCGCACGGAGATCACCGCGACCAGCCCCTCACGAACATCGTCGCCGGAGAAGTTATTATCTTTCTCCTTGAGGTAGTTCGCCTTGCGAGCGTAGGTGTTCACCACGCGGGTGAGCGCCGTCTGGAAGCCCGAGAGGTGCGTGCCACCATCTTGAGTGTTGATGTTATTGGCGAAGGAGTAGATATTCTCCTGGTAGCCTTTATTGTACTGAAGCGCGATTTCGATCTGAGCGTGCTCGCCCTCTCGGTACTCACGCTCCCGGTAGAAGTAGATCACACGGGAGTGAATCGGGTCCTTGTTCTCATTGAGGTGCGCGACATACTCCGCAATTCCCCGTTTGTGGTGATACGTAATGGGCTCTTCGTCGTTGAGTTCATCAATAAACGTGATGGCGACTTCTTTATTGAGATACGACAGCTCACGGATACGGGTACGGATACGGTCCGCGGAGTAGGCGAGCTTGCC
>NZ_JAYUPA010000617.1:0-4238 GCF_043760365.1 Armatimonas sp. | reverse complement strand
TGCAGCCTTCAATCTGGCTCGTTACTTCAACCTCGTCTTAGGACGTGATCTGGCTGAGGTGGCTCGATATGCCGTCTGAGGAAATTAGCACACCCCGTGAATTAGTAATACGTATAAGCAGCTCGTGAACTCGATTATACCCATGTGCCGCGACAGTGGTTTCTAGTGCGCCGTTTGTTAGGGGCAGCGGTTCAAGAGTTGTCTCAATGTGCGTGAGGCGCATTGCTTGGTGCAGTGGGATAGCGGGCGTGAGCCGAACGATCTGTGCTGTCTTTGCCTGGTTCCAGACCTGCACTACCAGCCCCTTCGCGATGCCGTCCTCGTGGGGCTTGAGCGCCCAGAGCAGAAAGTCAGGCGGTCTTATGGTGAGCAGAGAAAACTCAGCTTCGGGATACGCAGGCGCTGTTCCCTGCACTGCGCCGGTGACAGGTGGGTTCGGGTGTTCCAGTGCAAAGCGCATTGCCTCCGCTTGGCTGTAGCCTGCGTGCGGCCGCAGGGCGAAGCGCTGGAGAAAGTGTGTCGCGCCGTTTTGTGCTTGGATGCCAAGCCCCGCGCCGTCCACCTGCCCTCCAGCAAGCACATGAAGCGTGGGTGTGTGCGTATCAAGCTGGCTAGAGGGTGCTCTGGCCAAGCTTCACAAAGGCAAGGTCGGCGAAGCCTTTGAAGATGGAGTCCTAGAGACACAGAAACTCAGACAGTTTTTTGCAAAGGCAGCACCACTGCAAGGCAAACTGAGAATCTGCTTAGCCACCGATGCATCCTCCGTCGCACGTCCAAAGTCAAAAACGGTAAAAGATCGAACACTTGTCCACGAATCAAATTTACCCACAGGCTGTGCACCCGTGCGTATTTATTGTGCACGGCGCACGACTTTCGCGACCTCTAGGATCACCATCGGAATCGTGGCAATAAGCACTAAGAAGAGGGTGTCGAGAGAGGGAAGAGTCTCTGTTTTTAAGAAGCGTGCCAGAACCGTATTGTGCTGGCTCCAGATCTGGAGTCCTAAGGAAAGCGTCACAATAATCACCAAGTTGCGGTTGGAGAAAAATGGAATTTCCCAGAGAGGCTTGTTCTCACTGCGAGCTCCAAAGGAGCGCAGAAGCTCTGCGAACACCAAGACGGTGAAGGCGTGTGTGCGTGCGATCTCGGGCGTCTCGGTTCGCAGAACATAGAGGTACTCGGCGAAGGTGACTGATGCCGTCAGAGCGCCATTGAGGAGCATGGTACGTACGAAGCTGCGGTCAATGATTTTCTCTAAGGAATGGCGCGGGAGGCGCTTCATCACATCGGAGTCAATCGGATCAATGGCCAGGCAAAGCGCGGGGAGGCCATCGGTGACTAAGTTGATCCAGAGCAGGTGAATCGGCAGGAGCGGTGAGGGGAGCCCGACGATAACGCACGCTGTCATGAGGAGTAGCTCACCGGCATTGCCTGCGAGCAGGTACTCCAGAGTCTTACGGATATTGTCGTAGATGCCACGGCCCTCTTCTACGGCGGCGACAATCGTGGCGAAGTTGTCATCGGTGATGATCATGTCCGCCGCCTGCTTGGTGACCTCGGTACCGGTCTTGCCCATGGCGATCCCAATATCGGCGTGCTTGATGGCGGGCGCGTCGTTCACCCCGTCGCCTGTCATGGCAACAATGGCCCCACTGGCTTTTAGGGCATGGATAATCCGAAGCTTGTGCGTTGCCGTGACACGGGCATAGACGGCAATCGTAGACGCGCGCTGCTGGAGCACGTCTTCGGTGAGCGCATCAAGCTCGGTGCCCGTGAGCGTTACGGTGCTCTCGGTCGCTATCCCCAGCTCTTTGGCAATCGCATTGGCGGTGTGGGGATTGTCGCCAGTGATCATCACGACGCGAATACCTGCCGCATGGCACCGGGCAATGGCGTCTTTGGCTTCGGGGCGAGGGGGATCCACCATGCCCGTCAGTCCCACAAAGACCAGCTCGCGCTCGATGCCATCAGGGGTGAGCTGGCTCTCAGGGGTATCGCTCGCCAGATCCCGGTAGGCGGAGCCGAGCACACGGAGCGCCGCTTGCGCCATCACCGCCACTTGCTCCAGAAGGCTATCGCGCATATCGTCGGTAAGTGGGACGATGCCCGTGGCAGTGTAGAGCTGTGTGCAGCGCTGCAAGAGCTGGCCCGGAGCCCCATTGACTAGTGCACGGAAGCTTCCATCGGCCTGCGTGCGAATCACAGCGCTGCGCTTGCGGTCTGCATCAAACGGGAGCTCTAGGTGCTTGGGCTGCTCTTTCTCAAGCGCCTCACGATTGCCCCCCGCTTTTGTCCCCGCAACAAGAAGTGCTCCCTCGGTGGGATCGCCGATTGTTTTCCAAAGGCCCGCTTCCTCGCTTAAGTGCGCACTATTACAGCCCAGGAGGTTGGTGGCGAGCATAAGAAGCGGCGCAGTGTGGCCGTCTTGTGCTTTCTTGCCCTCAAACTGCACCTCGCCTTCGGGGCTGTAGCCGCTACCGGTGACCTTGTAGAGCTGCCCAGCGACAAAAAGCTCGCGCACTGTCATCTCACCACGGGTGAGCGTGCCCGTTTTATCTGTGCAGATGACACTGACCGAGCCGAGAGTCTCCACGGCGGCGAGCTTGCGGACGAGTGCGTTGCGGCGAGACATCCGCAGTACGCCCAGTGAGAGCGCAACCGTGACAACGGTCGGGAGGCCCTCCGGCACGGCGGCCACGGCAAGGCTGACCGAGGTGAGCGTCAGCTCTAATACTTTCGTCCCACGCAGCAAGCCCAGCAAGAAGAGCAGCGCCACGATACCGAGTGCCGCCACGATTAAAATCCGCCCAAACGCGTCGAGCTTTTGTTGGAGCGGTGTGTCTCTATTGGTTTCTGTCTCTTCGAGCAGCTCGGCGATATGGCCCAGTTCTGTCTGCATCTCCGTGGCAACCACCACGGCTTGGCCGGTTCCCGCCGCCACGCTGGTGCCCTGAAAGACAATATTCTCACGCTCGGCAAGGGGGACGTCCTCAAGCTTAAGTATCTCGGGCTGCTTGGGCACGGCCACGGACTCGCCCGTGAGGGCGGACTCGATCACTTTGAGCGAGGCGGTTTTTAAAAGCCGGGCGTCGGCGGCAACCAGATCGCCCGCCTCAAGAAGCAAGACATCCCCTACCACGATCTCTATGGCAGGGACTTCGGTGACATGCCCCGAGCGCCGCACTCGGGCTTGAGGAGTCGTGAGCTTTTGCAGGGCCGCGATGGACTGCGCGGCATTGAACTCCTGGTAGAAGCCAATGGCGGCATTGAGCAGTACGATCAGAAGAATTGTAATGGCGTCCACTGTCTCGCCCAGCGCTCCGGAGATCACGCTAGCCGCGATCAGGATCCAGATAATGACATTCTTAAACTGGCCGATCAGAAGCTGCCAGGGGCGAACGGGAGGAAGCTCTTTGAGCGCATTGGGGCCATCGGCCAGAAGTCGCTTAGCGGCCTCTTTTTCCGAGAGTCCCACGACCGAAGAGTGCACTTGTGCTAGGATCGCTTTTACTGACTTCTGGTGCCAGGGAGTCATGGAGAGAGAGTTGAGCCTTCCAGCAAGGGCTTGCCTTCTGAGAAGCGCAGCAGATTGCTGATTGTCACCCGTGCAATCTCGCTCAGTGCCTCTTGGGTGAGAAACGCTTGGTGGGCCGTAATGAGCACATTGGGAAACGTTAAAAGGCGCGAGAGCTCGTCGTCTTGGAGGATCTCGCCAGAGTAGTCCTCAAAGAAAAAGCCTTCCTCGTCCTCGTAGACATCCAGCGCGACGCCACCGAGCCAGCCCGTTTTGAGCGCTTTTATCAGGGCTTTGGTCTCGACGAGCTTGCCACGGCTGGTGTTGAGAAGATAGGCTCCAGGCTTCATTTGAGCCAGCGTCTCGGTGTTCAGCAGATAGCGCGACTGGGGCGTGAGGGGCAGATGCAGCGAGACAATATCGCTTTTTGAAAGTAGGGTGGGAAAGTCCACGTAGTGAACACTGTGCTCCGCTGCCCACTCCAGAGAAGGAGCGATATCGCAGGCGAGCACTTCGGTGCCGAATCCTCGAAAAATCTGCGCCGCGACGCGCCCGATCTTGCCGGTGCCGACAATTCCGACGGTCTTGCCGTGCAGGTCAAAGCCCACGAGCCCTGTTAGAGAGAAGTTATGCTCACGAACGCGGTTGTAGGCGCGGTGAATTTTTCGGTTGAGTGCCAGCAAGAGCGCGACGGTGTGCTCCGCGACGGCATAGGGCGAGTAGG
>NZ_JAYUPA010000616.1:0-1504 GCF_043760365.1 Armatimonas sp. | reverse complement strand
GTCCACGCTCAGCAGCCAGTCACGCGATCACGCTCCACAAGCCGCTTAGAGCCGTTGAGACGCGCCTTCCGGATGGCTCAATGGGCTGGGCAGTTTCTGGCACGCCTGCGGACTGTGCGCTGCTCGGGCTGGATGCGATCTGTGCGGAGAGTGGTGTGGATCTGGTGATCTCGGGCATCAACCATGGGCCGAATCTCGGCTGGGACGTCATCTACTCCGGCACTGTCGCCGCTGCAATGGAGGCCGTTATCCTAGGATTTCCCGCTATCGCCGTCTCCACTACCAGCTTTGGCCCCGACCTGCACTACGACACTGCGGCGCGCTTTATTGCGCGCGACTTAGTGCCTAAAGTCGTCGCCCATGGCTTGCCGCGCAACTCCCTGCTCAATGTCAATGTGCCGGACTTGCCGGAAGACCAGATCAAGGGCATAAAAATCGCCAGCAAGAGCGAGCGGCGCTACAAAGACCGGATGGAGAAGCGCCTCGACCCACGCGGCGGCGCGTACTACTGGCTGGGTGGTCTGCCCAGCGAAGAGCCCGCCCCCGAAGGCACCGATAGCGCCGTGGTAGCGGAGGGCTACATCGCCGTCACACCGCTACACTTAGACATGACATCGTACAGCCTGCTGGAAGCGATGAAATCCTGGTTTTAGGCTATGCCCCAACAAGCACGGCAATGGGATCAACGACGATCCTATCGCCCATGATCTCGGTGATCTGCACTTCGACGCCGGGCTCTAGAAAATCGCCCTCGGTTACCACGGTGAGCTGGCGACCTTCGATGACAACAACGCCGACGGGACGGAGCGGTGTGGCGACCTGGCCGCGCTTGCCGATCCACTCTTGTGGGAGATCACGGACAAACTCCACACCAGCGGACTGAGCATATATTTCGCGGCCAAGCTGCTTCCAGACAGGGGATTTAGGCAGATAGGCAAGAAACGTGACAATGGAGAAAACCGTCACCGTGGCGGCGGCAGCCAGCGAGAAGCCGTTGCTGGCGTGCTTGGGGCCATCGCTCAAAGACAGATAGATCCCCCCAAAGACCAGACCGAAGCCCACAAGGGCGGCGATCCCACGGCCAGGCAGCAAGTGGGTCTCGATCAGAAGCAGCGCGACGCCACCGATTAGCACGGCGACGCCCACCCCACTGACGGCATGGGCAACCAGAACCAGCGCGAAGCAGACCACACTCAGGTTACCGGTCAGCCCCCAGGTGAGAGGGGTGAGCATATCATGAAAGAGCAGCAGACAGGCCGCCACCAGAAGTAAAATTGTCACCCAAGGCTGCGCGATAAATGTCTCCGCTTGCGACCACCACGGCAGAGTTCCCACCTAACCCTCCCCCCCCGAGGAAACGGCTTCTGGCATGACATACCGACGCATCTTGGTCTCGGTGTTTAGCGCCACGGCTTGCGTGAAGAGGATCGCGCCGAAGGCGAAGTTCGAGAGAAACCGGGCGCAACGAAAGCGCCACCTCGCAAATATCCCCATGCGCTCTTCA
>NZ_JAYUPA010000615.1:0-1506 GCF_043760365.1 Armatimonas sp. | reverse complement strand
TGAACTAATCTCTCCCAGGTTTCGCGTGTCAGCTCGTAGCGGATGTAGAGGCGATTGCGTTCCTTGATGGTTCGCCACTCGCTCCCGATCTCGCTCATGCCTATTTTTTCTAGCACACGCCGTGAACCCGTATTCTCATGATCGGCAAAAGCGACCAGTTTCTGCCGCTTCAGCTCCGCAAAAACATAGTCACGGCTCAGCACGGCGGCTTCGGTCATGATGCCCTTGCTCCAGAACTCTTGTGCCAGGATATAGCCCAGCTCAACATGCCTATCACGGGCAAGGAGCTGCATAATATCCGTGGACCCAATCACCGTACGGGTGGCTTCCCAGACAATGGCGAACGCTAGCGACTCGCCATTGCGCCGACGCTCGCGTTGCTGCTCTAGAAACGCCTGGACTCCTCGTAGCTCGGAGGCGGGCTGCCAGGGCAGAAAGTGAACAACCTTGAGATCGGCGACAAAGACGAACATGTCCTGGGCATCGCCTAGCTCCACGGGACGCAAGACAATGCGCTCCCCGACCAGCTCGATTGCGGGAAGCGGGGTATCTTTTCGGGGTCGCCGAAACGAGAGCCGAGAGAGCAGTGCCTGCATACTTGCCCATTCTACGGCTTTCGGCCCCACCAGACCAGCAGGAGTGCGATCAGGCAGGTGATAAAGGTGAGCCCGTAGATCGCCCAGACCGCTTTTGTGACCGAGAGGCCGCGCTCGGTGAGGCGATGGTGGATGTGCGATTTGTCTGCCTCGGTGATCTTTTTCCCCTGCGCCGCCCGCCGCCCGATGACATAGAGCGCATCAAAAACAGGGACACCCAGCACGATCAGGGGCAGGAAAACGGCAGCGGCTACAGGCACCTTAAAAGCCCCCACCACCGCGAGCATCGCCAGCATGAACCCCAGAAAGTACGAGCCCACGGTTCCCATGAAGATCGAGGCGGGGTTGTAGTTGTAGCGCAGAAAGCCCACTGCTGCCCCAAAAGTGGTCGCCGCGAGGAGTGCTACCGTTGGCTCGGGCGTGCGCGAGAAAGCTGCCATCAGTCCCATGGTTGCCGCCGCAATCCCCCCGACACCCGCCGCGAGGCCATCAAGCCCATCAAGGAAATCAAAGGTCTTGGTGGCCAGAAATACCCAGAACATCGTCAGGGGCACCGAAAACCAGCCCAGTGAAAGATACGAACCGGGGATGAGATTCGGAACCGGGTTGGTCGTGCCCTCAATCCGTGCTCCAAAGAGTGCCGCGACCAGGCCCGCAAAGAGCAGACCCAGTGCCTGAAGCTTGGGGGAGAGACCCATGCTCTTTCCCTGCGCATCCTTAGGGCCAATTGTGGTCATGTCGTCGAGTGCCCCGATGAAGGAGACGATCAGTGCTCCCAGAAGGATGCCCAGGATCGGGTGGGGGGGGATACCCAAGAGTGGCTCAAGGTGCGGGCGTGTGTCGGGGGCGATGGGGCTAGGCAGGTTCCCAAAGAGGCGCAGCCCGACAAACGCGGCAAAGAAACCAATGA
>NZ_JAYUPA010000614.1:0-1510 GCF_043760365.1 Armatimonas sp. | reverse complement strand
CCACCACAATCGTGCGCCCCTCGCGCTGGAACTCGGCGATCTTGGCAAGGCATTTCTCCTGAAAGAGCGCATCCCCCACCGAGAGAGTCTCATCCACGAGCACGATCTCAGGATTGGTGTGGACGGCCACGGCGAACCCCAGACGTACAAACATCCCCGATGAGTAGGTACGCACCGGCATGCCGTAGTACTTGGGCTCGGCAAAGTCCGCAAACGCTAGAATCGCCTCGCGGCGCTCGTCCATCTCCGCGCGGCTTAGCCCGAGAATCGAGCCATTAAACGTGATATTTTGCAGCCCCGTTAAATCGGGGTGAAACCCCGCGCCCACTTCGAGAAGCGGCGCGAGTCGGGGATGCGTGGGATCTGCCGATGCGGGAAATGTCACCGTGCCCGAGTCAGGCTTCATCACATTGGCAATCAGCGAGAGCAGCGTGGACTTCCCCGAGCCATTGCGCCCCAGCAGCGCCACCGTCTCCCCTGTATGAATAGTGAGCGAGACGTCTTCAAGCGCGGAGACGATCTTGTACTTTGGCTTGATTCCCTTGCTGAGCTGCCCTAGCTTACCCTTGATGCCCGCATAGCCATCGTCGGGCAGCTTGAAGCGCTTACTGACATGTGCGATCTGGATCGCGGGGAGGCTCATACCTGCTCCACGAAGCGCCACTTACGGCTATTGAAAAACGCATAGCCTCCGATAAATGTCGCGACACACACGGCAAAAGCGAGCCAGAAGTACGGCCAAGGAACTCCCATATTGATATCTAAAGATCGCTCGATTCCTGGCACCTGAACATCTGGTTGCATGGGCAATAAAAACGAGCGGTAGCAAGTTAGAATCACTGTCATGGGATTAAGTAAAAACAATGTGTAAATAAAAGTGGGTACTTTTTCGGAGAACTGAACCTGCTCCAAGAAATACATAATAGGAACCGCGTAAAATAATAAGTCTAGCAAAACCGCAGTTAAGAACTTAATATCTTCAAAAAAGACATTGAGAGCTGAGAGAAAAAGAGCGATTCCTCCAATAAGCAACGTCTGCATCACGACAAGAAGCGGCAGGAGTAGTAGTTCCAGTGGAGGCAGAGTCAAGCGATGGTGCGTGAGGGAGTCGCGAATATAGAGAAATGCCAAAAGTGGCAGTAGCACGACCGTCAGCGAGAGTAAAAAGTGACGTAAGTTTGCAATTGTCGTTGCCAGAGGAAGAAGCTCACGGGGGAAGTAGACCTTGCGTACCAGTCCGAGCTGCTTGGAGACGGAGTCGCCCGCATCGAGAACTCCCGTTAAAAAATACGTCCAGGGAAAAAATGCCGCCAGAACATAGGCTGCGTAGTTATCCACTTTACTATTAAAGACAAAGTAGAAAACGGCCCAAAGAATCAGAGCGCGGACAATAGGATTTGCCAGCGACCAAGCCACACCAAGCTTGGAGTTTTTATAGCGAACATCGAGCTCCCGCTGGACGAGGTTACCGAGAAGTTCGCGGTAGCGCCAGGCTTCTCTGGCTTCTTGC
>NZ_JAYUPA010000613.1:0-1510 GCF_043760365.1 Armatimonas sp. | reverse complement strand
TGGCCGCTCCGCAGGGATCTTACGGTGTCCAGAAGCTCATGAGCGAGTACCTCATCGGCGACTACACCCGCAAGGGATTTTTAGATGGGCGTGCGGTGCGCCTGCCGACGGTGAGTGTTCGCCCCGGCAAGCCCAACGCGGCGCTCTCTAGCTTCGCCAGTGGGATTATCCGTGAGCCGCTCCAGGGGAAAGTCTCCGAGCTTCCCGTGCCCCGAGACACGGCAGTCTGGCTGTTCTCCCCCGACGCCGCCGTTGCCGCGCTACGTCACACCCTCACTCTTGAGCATGCGCACTTCCACGGCGGCGTCTATGGCCCCGGCCTCAACTTGCCGGGACTGTGCGTGCGAGTCTCGGAGATGCTGGAGTCCCTGCTCGAAGTGGGCGGCCCGGAGGCTCTGGCGCTGGTGAAAGATGCCCCGGATGCTCGGGTTCAGAAGCTTGTCGTGACCTGGCCCACCAAGTTCGCCCCCGAGCGCGCCGTCGCCCTCGGCTACCGCGCCGACCAGAACTTCACCGAGATCGTCCGCGCCTTTGCTCTGCATTTACCCACACAGTAATACCGTAAACGCGATGCGATAAAAAATCCCTGTTCCGCTTCGACGGTATTCTTCGTCCATAGGTTTAGAATGCTGGAATCAACGTCGAGGAGGAGCGGGGCGCTGGGCAGAGAGAAAGAGGCGGTGACGCTGGAGATTCTCTACACGCGCCACGGGGCGCAGGTGTTTCGCCATGCCTACTTTCTTCTGGGAAGCCGCGACGATGCGGAGGATATTTTGCAGGAGACCTTTCTGCGGGCACATCGAGCGCTGGGAAGTTTTGCGGCCCGTAGCAGTCACCAGACCTGGCTCTTGCGCATCTGCACCAATCTCTGCTACGACCAGCAGCGGCAGAAGCTTCGCCACCAGAGTGCGGAGAGTGCGCTACCAGTGCCCACGCATCAGCCCGATCCGGCGGAGCTTGCCGCACAATCCGAGACGACGCGACGGCTCTTACGGGTGCTGGATGGGCTCCCGCTCACTGATCGAACCGTGCTGGTGCTGCATCTTTTAGAGGGACTCGACTACTCGCAGCTTGCCCAAGTGCTGGGCTGCACCCGCCCCGGAGCCAAGATGCGAACGCTTCGTGCCCTGCGCCGCCTGCGGGAGCGGGTCGAGCGGACTTTTTCGGCGGAGGAACTACCATGAACATTATCTGCTGGCTACAAGAGCACACTCTCCTTGAGTTTGCCACCCACCAAGCACACTGTGCACACTGCCAGGCACGCCGCGCCGCCGACCAGCGTGCGCTCAGATTATTTCAAGATGTCGAAGCGCCTTCTTCAACCCGCACCTACGACGAGCTGCTCTTGCTCCTGCCTCGCGAGCCACAACGAAGAGCCATCGCCTGGCAGTTGTCCGCGCTTGGTGTCGCACTTGCCAGTGGAGTGGGCATAGTTCTTTATTTTGCTCGTCCTACTGCCGTAAAGCAACCCACAAAAGTTGCAGAGCTCCGTCCAAATCTCAAAAATACT
>NZ_JAYUPA010000612.1:0-1511 GCF_043760365.1 Armatimonas sp. | reverse complement strand
ACGCAGCTCATCGCCAATGAAGTCGTTGCTGCCCTGGTCAATCACTTCAATGCTCCGGAGATGAATCTCTCCAACGCCAATGTGGAGCCGGACATTCTTGGGCGAGCCTATGAGTATCTGATCAAGAAGTTTGCCGATGATGCGGGCCAGAAAGCCGGAGAGTTCTTTACGCCTCCCGAGGTAGTGGATATTCTCATCCGTTGCCTGGAACCTAAGCCCGGTGAGACGATCTACGACCCTACCTGCGGCTCCGGTGGGATGCTAGTACACTCCGCCGACTTCCTGAAAGAGAACAACCACAGCACGAGCGAGCTACAGTACTTCGGCCAGGAAATGAACTGGCAGACCTACGCCATCGCCAAGATCAACCTCCTGCTCCACGGACTGGAAGGGAAGATAGCGGGAGGCAAGTCTACCCTGACCGATCCTCAGTTCCTCACAAACGGTACGCTGGATCGCTTCAGTGTGGTCATCGCCAATTTCCCTTTCTCCGACTCAGAGTGGTTTCTGCCAGAGAGCAAGCGCACCGAAGACGAGATCAAGAAGGCAAAGAAGTCCGTTGCCACCGATGGGTACAAGGATCGCTACAACCGCTTCTCTTTTGGACAACCCCCTACTAGCAACGGTGACTTCGCTTTTATCCAGCACATCATCGCCTCGGCCAACGACTCAGGTCGCTGTGGTGTGGTCTGTCCGCAGGGGGTACTCTTCCGAGGCCAGCCGGAGATCGAGGAAGAGACCGGCGAGTTCGATAAGAACGGAGAGCCCAAGGTACGCCGTCGCAAGGCCGACGATGAGTACCTGATTCGTCGTGGCATTCTGGAGTCTGGGATGCTGGACGCGGTGATCGCACTGCCGCTCAACATCTTCTACGGGGCGGGCGTCCCTGCTTGCCTTCTAATTCTCAACAAGAACCGCGCCTCGGAGCGTGCTGGGAAGACGCAGCTCGTTTATGCCGCACGGCACTACCGGGAGCTCTCGGCCCAGAACCAGCTTCGCCCCCAGGACGTGATGCGAATCCTGGTTCACTACCACGCCTTTGGTGATCCGCTGAAAGCTGCATCGCTCGCCTACTTCCACCGGGATCGTCTGCATGGAATCGTCGGGCGCGACGAGGCACTGGAAATCGAGCGCATCAAGGCTGAGTACGAGGAGTGGGAGCAGAAGGTTAAGGAGCTGCGCCAGAAGATCTCTTTTATGGAGCGCAAGCTCATGCTTGAGGTGAAGAAGACCGAGATCAGCAAGGGAGATCGCGAGATTGCCAAGGTGGAGAAGTCGCTGGAGCGCCCGCTGAAGAAGCTGGAGGAGCGCGACGAGAAGATCGCTGAGGCGAAGAAGCGTGCCGCCGAAGACTGCCAGGCTATACATGATGTCGCCGAGGAGCTGATCACCCTCTACAATGGCCCCGCTGATCTCGCCAAGCATGCTCGTGTTGTCGAGTGGGAGGAGATCACCGAGAACGAGTGCAACCTCAACATTCCCCGGTATGTGGATACCTTTGAGGAAGAAGA
>NZ_JAYUPA010000611.1:0-12441 GCF_043760365.1 Armatimonas sp. | reverse complement strand
ATAATAAATGGCGTATGTCTGCCTCGCTTCGTCGCTACCTGCCCGCACTGATTGTGTTGCTGGCACTGGTATTACGACTCTGGGGAATCGCCTGGGGCCTTCCCGATGCGAGCCACACGTTTTCCTACCACCCCGATGAGTCTATTGTCGTTGGCTATGCACAGCGCCAGCCCGGCCAATCGCTCCTCGACACAGGCTTCTACAACTACGGCTCCCTCGCCACTCTCACAGATCGCTTTCTTCTGCTGGCCACGGGCGCACTCACAAACATTCCCACCGCGAGTAGCCTTCTTCTCGTGCGCCTCGTGACCGTGGCCTACGGGGTTGGAACCTGCGGTTTACTGATTCTTCTTGGCAAGCGCCTAGAAAAACCCGACGTTGGGCTGAGCGCCGCCGCGCTCTACGCCGTCGCGCCCCTGGCCGTTCAGCATGGACACTTCGCCACAGTAGATGTCCCCGCCACGTTCTGGGTCACGGCGAGCCTGTTTATGGCCCTCACGAACCCGAAGTTATTCTGGTGCGGCCTCTTTGCAGGGCTGGCAGCGGCCACAAAGTACAACGCGGGATTAGTTCTTCTCGCCGGAGTCGCGGCATGGTTTCTCTCTGCGAAGCGCTCCCTCAAGTCACTAGGGCTGTTGCTCAGCGGCGGAGCACTCGGCTTTCTGCTGGGCTGCCCCGGCGTGCTGGTGAACTTTCCTAAGTTCTGGGAGCACTTTACCTTTGAGCTGGCCCACTCACGAACGGCACAGATTGATTTTGTAGGACAAGTGGCTGCGCTCTACTGGCCGACTCTCGGACTGCTGGCCGCGCTAGGCAACCCGCTCTGGTTGGTAGGGGTGGGCCGTGCGCTGGCAGCTCGCACGCGCACCGAGCTCACTTTGCTGGCCTTTGTCCTGCCCTACTTATTGCTCTTGTGCGTCTCAGCTAATCAGTACGCTCGCTACGCCCTGCCGTTGCTTCCCGCGCTGTGCTGGCTGATCGCGAGCCTGCCCTGGAAGCCGCTCGTGGCTCTAGGGGGCACGCTCTCGCTTCTCTTTTCTCTGGCACTGTGCTCCGTGATGGCGGGGGCCGACCCTCGCGATGAAGCCGCAGCCTTCCTGAAGCAAAAAGGAGTTGCCTCCGTCGGTTTTGCCACCGGCCCGTGGTTCTACTCGCCGCCGCTCCAGCCGGGTCTCTCCGATCCGCGTCCCCCGATGGCCAAACGCGCTGCCACAGCCTCTGAGACCGTGCGCCTCTTTGCTGTCCCCAATAGCAGAGATTGGGATGCCAGCCTACTCGGGGAAAACCAGCCCGATGCCGTCTCACTCTCCGAGTACGAGTACACGGCAATCGTACAAAAGAAAAACCCGGAGGCGCTGGCGTATCTTGCAGCCCTCACGGCGCGCTACCCCGTCAAAACCGTCTTCGCCCACCCGCTTCCCCTTCTCGGGGCACGCGAGAGTAGCGGCCTGCCCTGTCAGCCGCTGCCCATTGACATGCTCTACACAAACCAATCCGTGGTAATTTTCACCAAAGAATCACTATGATAAACGAACCTAAAGACCGAATTCTCGTCGCCCTCGACTACGATAATGCCGCGGATGCGCTTGCGCTTGCCCAGAAACTCGCCGGAAAAGTCGGCGGTGTCAAAGTGGGACTGGAGCTGGTGAACGCCGCTGGCTTCGATATTTTCGCGCGCCTCCAAGACGCCGGAATCGCGCGCATCTTCTACGATGCCAAGTTCCATGACATTCCCAACACTGTGGCCGGTGCGATTCGCGCTGCCACCAAGCGTGGTGTCTGGATGGTGAATGTTCACACCTGCGGCGGAAAAGCCATGATGGAAGCCGCAAAAGAGGCTGCACAGGCTTCAAGCAACACCCCACCACTGCTTATTGGCGTCACGGTTCTCACGAGTATTGATCAGCTCGCCCTCTCCTCGGAGCTGCGGGTGAGCGGCTCGCTGAGTAAGCACGTCACGCACCTCGCGCAGCTCGCCCAGTCCGCAGGACTTGACGGCGTCGTCGCCAGCCCGCTTGAGCTAGAGGTCATTCGTGCAGCTTGTGGCGAGAGCTTCGTCACCGTGATCCCCGGCATCCGCCCTGCGGGCGTGGGCACACAAGACCAGAAACGCGTCGCCACCCCCGCGTCTGCCGTTGCCGCAGGAGCGCACTACCTCGTGGTGGGTCGTGCCATCACCACCGCCGCCGATCCCACCGCCGCCGCAGAGGCGATCGTAGCGGAGATTTCTACCCGGGTTTAGCAGCTAGGGCGTCACTAAGACAGTGTCGCCCTTGCTCACTCCGGACTTAATCTCCGTGAACTGGTCATCCGTGATGCCCACTTTCACCGCCACTTCTGCCCACTTCCCGCTCTGCATTACCTGGACAACCGGCAGGCCCGCGCGGTTAATATCCACCGCGGCACTGGGGACGCAGAGAGCATTTTTTGCGCTCTGACCCGTCTTCACCGCCACATGCGGCACCATGTTGGGCCTGACCTGCGCCTTGGTATTCTTGAACTCAATGAGGGCAACCAACCCTTTGTTGTTTGGCCGAGAGGTCAATCGGTGAACGGTTCCTTCAAACGTGGATCCTGGAAGCTCCTTGAACGTGAGGACAACCTCCATCTTCGGCTTGACAAACCCCGACTGCTGCGGTGTCATGGCGGACTGCACCTGGAGTGCACTGAGGTCGACCACGGTCGCCACTAAGGCCGTTCGATCCGTTCCAACTTCTTTTCCCGGCTGTGCGTTCAGCTCCGTGACGGTTCCCGTCAGAGGTGTACGGATGTAGCCTTGTTTCTCCCCTGCGCGCGCCTGCTGGTTGAGCTGGCTGACCTGCTCTTGTTGCCGGCGATAGGGAAGCAACGCCCGCTCTTTATCCAGCTTCGTCTGCAAAAGCACCTGCTCCGCGTCGCTCCGTGCACTGGAAGCGATCGGTAGCTCCTCGGGTGTGGCTGCTTTCTCCGCAGCGCGCGCCGTGTTCAATTGCTGCCGTGCAACATCAATATCGGCTTGGAACTGTTTATTGGCAAGTGCGTAATCGGTCTCCGCTTGCTGGAGCGCCAGCTTGGTCTGCTCATGGTAGGCTTCGGCAGAGGGCAGAGAGAGCTCGATAAGAACATCGCCCTGACTGACAGCCGCGCCCAGGGTCGTGTTCACTTTGCTGACGGGCGCATGGTATGGAGATTTAATGCCGACACGAGCAAAAGGCGGCACGATAGTCTCCCCTTCCAGGAGAACCTGTCCCACGATGTCGCGTAGCGTCACCGTAGCGGGCTCAGACATCGTGGGCGCGGGCGCAGCGGGATTCAGTGGTGCCAGGCGCTTGGTGCACCCCGTCCCGAGAAGCAGGGCTCCCATGACAGGCAGAAGAGGCAAGAAGCGATAAAAGTTCGTCATGCATCCCCTATGCCCAGCGTTTCCCCCAGGTTCCTTTCTCCTAAAACCGCCGGTTTGAAATCGGCGTCTGAACTAGTTTTCGATCAAGGTGACTTCTATATCGCCCCCATCAAGGGCTTCCACGCAGACTCGGTAGCCATAGAGAAATCCCATACCAACCAAGGGATGACTCCCGAGTTGCAGGACGCGAACGGGTCGTTCGATCCCTTCCCAGAGAATCCGTGCCGTGAAGCTTTGCGGGATCACGATACTTTCATCCGCCAGTCGGTAACGAACGGGGCTGAGCGTACGGCGCTCTGGAAGGGCAAGCGTAGCAATCTGGAAGGGCAAGCGTAGCAATCAGGGATTCTGGTAGAGCCAGAGAACCATCGAAACCGGTGTCTACCAGTGCGTCAATCGTGACCTGGCGTCCCTCAGCTCCACGAATCACGAGGCGCAAAAGGGGGCGCTTTCCCGAGACGGCTTGTTCAAACGTCATAGTGCAAAGGCATGATCTTGCCCGATGGTGAGTAAGACGGGAAAAGCACTCGGGTGGCGCTCCAGCAGGCGATCCTCGGCAAGCAAGTCGTCCCGATCCACCTCGAAGTCGCCCGACGTGGGATCAATCACGACAAACTGCCCCAGACACTGCGGCTCCACCTGAGATTTAATCCGTGTCTGGTAAATCCGCACGGCGACTTGCCACAGCGCCTTACGCTCTCGCTCCTCGGAACCCGTGTCCAGCTCCACCGTCTCCACGGAGGTTCCCCGAGAAATCTGCCGCACAGCAGCAAGCTGGAAGTTATGAATTGCCTCGTCGCGCGTCTTACCCTCCCCCGAGATCGTCAGAAATTGCAGTCCCGTTGCCCGCCAGCGGTTATCCGAGAGGGGCTCGATCAAAATTTCCGTTTTCATGATGCCCCCATTTTATCGCAGGCCTCATCCGTTTCAACCAGCGGGCTTGCGAGTTCGTGGCTTGCGCTCGGACTTGGGGACATAACCCATCTCTTTGTAAAGCGCCCCATCCGCGCCCCCAACCGTTTTATCCGCTCGAACGCCATTGACCACCAGTTCCAGTGCCTCCGCGACAGCTTCGTCGCCTGTCTCGCGGTCTTTAATCGCGTCGGTCATCTGGGTATCGAGAATGCGAATCCGTTGCCGCGCGTCCTGGGATGGCTTCACGGTCGCCTTGAACTGTACCAGGGTCATGCCGCCAAAAGACTTGTCCGGGGCCAGGGTCTCCCAAGCGATGATTGTTGTCTGATACTTCTCTTCCATCAAATTAGGTGCTAACGTTGCCATTTGAGATCATTCTCCTCTGAGTGATAAAGCATCCTTGATAGATGCAAACTCATCCTACCACATTGGTGATTTACGAATCAAGAAATGAGACTGACGAATCGCAATTAATAATTTTACAATCGTGATTGTAAACCTTAAAATCACGATTGCAGACTCTGGGTAAGCTGACCCAGATCAAAATTCCGGTATTCGAGGTATGCTCGCACCATTGAGGAGTAGGTGCCCCGAGGCGAGATAAACTCCTTTAGACTCTTCAGAGCCTCGATCTGATTTTCTTCCTGGGAGAAAGCAACCGCCATTTTGTGGAGCGACAGAGCGGTATCTACCAATCCAATTTGCCGTCGGTAGTTCTCTGTCAAGTTGACTCGATCTAGTCCACAAATCGTGATTGTCTGACTTCCTCGGAGGTTTCCTCGTTTCGACAGAAGTGTGGCAGTGACTTCCTCCCCTGACGAAATCGCCTCAAACTTCCAGACAAAGAACTCCGCTGGATCATCCACACAAGGATTGACCAGTACTACCATCTCAGCCCGGTTCCACTCGCAAGGATTTGCCCGGTTCGGCTCCGCCAGTGCTGCACTTGCCCCCACAGGAAAACGATCCTCTTTGTACGGCTTACAATTACAGATGCCACAGGCCAGCAAGAGATTGTGCCACTCGTAAGCGAAAGCGGGGTAGACACTCTGGGGCCGAAAATGCTCAATATGCAGATGGCTGTGCCCTCGCACGCTCCCCTCACAGTAGGCACACTTGTGATGAAACATCTCCTCTTCGAGCACCCTACGAATACCATCCTGTCCATACCAGGCATTCTTCGCATCCGCCTCAATCGGCTTTCGTGGCTTCGCTCCCACACGCCCTCCTGCCTCCCAGGCAGCTTCTGCATCGAAAAATGCTTTCCGAGCACGGCAAAGCGACTCCGTCCAGGTTGACTGGTTGTCTTGCAGAGTGATCGGGATCGGTTTACGGATAACAGCAATCATCGTCAGGCTACAGGGTCTTGCTCATCAGTTCCATCACCAGTGCTGCCGCCGCCTCAAGCTTCTGCCGATCCGGCGCGACATCGCTAGAGCGCATCGCCTCCAGCTCTTGCGTCACCTGATCCAGCTCTTGCCTCTCCGTATCCGTCAGAAGATTCTCCTCATCGCGCTGAAGACCAATCCGCCGCTCTTTTTCCAGCGACTCAATCTCCTCATCGCGCGTCGTCTCTAACCCAAATAGCCAGCTCGTCAAAATCTGATCCGCCCGCCACCCCTTCACAAATCCCTTCTCCTGCCGCGCCGTCACTTTGTCACCGTCACGAGTCAGAACAATAATTTTATCCTTCTCCGTCATGTCCTGAGCCACAAACGGGCTATGACTTGTCACAATGAATTGAAGATTGGGGAATGTATCACGAATTTTCTGTACGATTGTCCGTTGCCAACGTGGGTGAAGATGAAGATCTATTTCGTCCACAAGTACAATGCCACTTGCTAACAATGGGTCGCTCATTTCAAATGATTCAACAAGACGCCTAACTAAATCAATAATCCATATTATTGTTGATTTATAACCAGTAGATAAATTTTCGAAAAATACTTCCTTGCCATGATCTAGAAACACAACTTTCCTATCAACTGTCACTTCTAAGAAACGAACACTTCTAGGAAGAATTTTCCCCAAAGATTCTTTAGACAAACGCATTTTCTTTTCAAATAAATTTAAATTTGACTCCAAATCAAGTCTTTTTTTTAGAGAGAATTCATTCTTAGATAATTCATCATTGATTTTCAATATTGAAAAATCTAAGTCAGCAAACCATTCATCAATCTCTGTAAGATATTCATTTCTTCCAAAAATTGATATAATTCTATCTTTATGTTGAGGCAAATCTAACTCACTAACAAAAAAAGAAGAAGCTCGTTGCGATGACGATGCATGACTGTAACCACCATATGCTCCAAGATAAAAGCCTTCATTACTTGAATTAGTCATTAACATGCTAAATCGAAACAATTCTTCTCTTGAAATATTTTCAAAATTAAAAATTTCGCTACCTTTAGCATAATAGATTTTTGAAAAAGAGATTTCTTTTTTTTCTTCTCTCCAAAGATCATCTTTAGTCACAACAAAATCGGGACTGATCTTCCCAGGATATGATTCATCACGGATATACTCATGTGCCCCCATGCTCCAAATAGAGCCGATTATTGAATATAGTATATGGCTTTTCCCCACTCCGTTCTCACCAAGCAAAACCACCCACTTGCAGGGTTCGCCGTTTTCATCAGTGAAATCTAGGTCTAGCTCCTCGAAGCAGGCTATGTTTTCCAGGCGTAGTGATTTCAGGTACATGGGGAAATTATACCGCCGACAAAGAGAAAACCCCTCCTCCCGAGGGTCAGGAGGAGGGGCGAAGGGAAGGAGAGGTGGGTTTTAGAACCCGCCCATGCCGCCCATGCCGGGCATTCCACCGCCACCACCGCCGCCGCCTGGGGCGGGTGCGGACTTCTCGGGGCGCTCGGCGATCAGGCACTCGGTGGTGAGGAGCAGGCCCGCGATGGAGGCCGCGTTTTGCAGGGCAAAACGGGTCACCTTGGTCGGGTCCACCACACCGGACGCGAGAAGATCCTCGTAGGTATCGGTGGCCGCGTTGTAGCCCTTGCCGGACTCGCGGACATTGCTCACCACGACGGAGCCCTCTTTACCAGCGTTCTCAGCGATCTGGCGGGCCGGAGCCTCCAGCGCCTTCTTGATGATCAGTGCGCCGATCTTCTCGTCACCACTGTAGTCGGCAAGGTCAATTGCATCAGCGGCCAGCAGAAGCGCGTGGCCTCCCCCCGCGACAATGCCCTCCTCGACGGCGGCGCGGGTCGCGGACAGAGCGTCCTCGATGCGCAGCTTCTTCTCTTTCAGCTCAACTTCCGTGGCCGCGCCCACCTTGATGACAGCAACGCCACCGGCCAGCTTGGCAAGACGCTCCTGGAGCTTCTCACGGTCGTAGTCGGAGTCGGAGTTGTCAATCTGTGCCTTGATCTGGGCAATGCGGCCCTGAATCGCGGCGGGAGCGCCTGCGCCCTCGACAATCGTGGTGTCCTCTTTGGTGATGACAACACGCTTGGCGCGGCCCAGGTAGGTCAGGTCCACGTTCTCCAGCTTCAGGCCGAGGTCCTCGGTGATGAACTTGCCCTCGGTGAGAATCGCAAGATCCTCCATCATGGCCTTGCGGCGGTCGCCAAAGCCAGGAGCCTTGACCGCGACCACGTTCAGGATGCCGCGCAGCTTGTTGACCACGAGAGTCGCCAGCGCTTCACCGTCCACGTCCTCGGCGATGATCAAGAGCGGCTTGCCCGTGCGAGCAACGGCCTCCAGCGGCTTGATCAGATCCTGGATGGAACTGATTTTCTTCTCAAAGAGCAGCAGGTACGGCTCCTCGATCACGGCCTCCATGCGCTCGGCGTCGGTGACCATGTAGGGGGAGATGTAGCCCTTGTCGAACTGCATCCCTTCCACGAGATCCAGCTCGGTCTGGGTGCCCTTGGACTCCTCGACCGTGATCACGCCGTCTTTGCCCACGGCGTCCATCGCCTTGGCCACGAGCGTGCCGATGGTCTTGTCGTTGGCGGAGATCGTCGCGACATTGGCGATCGCATCGTTGCCCTCGACGATCACAGCGAGGCCATGCAGGCTCGCCACAACGGCGTCCACAGCCTTGTCCATCCCGCGCTTGATCAGCATGGGGTTGGAACCAGCGGCGACATTGCGAAGCCCCTCTTTGACGATGGACTGAGCAAGCACCGTGGCAGTCGTGGTACCGTCACCGGCCACGTCGTTGGTCTTGGAGGCCACTTCGCGAACGAGCTGTGCGCCCATGTTCTCGAACTTGTCCTCGACTTCGATCTCTTTGGCGATCGTCACACCGTCGTTGACGATGCTCGGAGCGCCGTACTTTTTCTCAAGCACGACGTTACGGCCCTTGGGCCCCATCGTCACACGGACTGCGTCGGCCAAAATATTGACGCCACGCTCCAGCGCACGCCGGGCGGCCTCATCGTAGATAATTTCCTTGGATGCCATGGTTTTTGTTTAGCCTTCCTGGATCCCAAGGACATCGTCCTGGCGCAGAATGATCAGCTCTTGACCATCTACTTTGATCTCGGTGCCACTGTACTTGCCGTAGACGACTTTATCGCCCACTTTAATTTCCATGGCGGCGACGGTGCCATTGTCCAGTGTCTTGCCCGGCCCAACGGCCAGCACTTCCGCCGTCTGCGGCTTCTCTTTTGCGGTGTCGGGCAGGAGAATTCCCCCCGCCGTGGTCGTCTCGGCCTCGACGGCCTTCACAACGATTCGGTCTCCAAGTGGTTTCAGCATTTTTAATTGAACCTCAAATGTAACAGATTTTGGGCAGCACAAGTCCCCTAGCACGTTTTAGCACTCTCGGGTCGAGTCTGCCAACCGGAGAAAAGCATACCGCAGTACGGCGTATATTTCAAGACAGCAGGCATAAAACTTACGAATTTTTCGTAGGATTATGCCTGTCGGATAAATCCAATGGATCGCTGTACAATGTTTTTATGCGCGTGCTCTTGATCGAAGATGAAATCCCTCTGGGACGGCTGGTTTCCCAGGGGCTGGAGCTGGCGGGCTACAGCGTGACCTGGTGTCGCGATGGTTTAGACGGCTTCGAGCGCGCTTGCGAGGGCGGCTGGGCGGTGATCTTACTGGATTTAATGCTGCCCGGCATGGACGGCTGGGGCGTCTGTCGGCGGCTGCGAGACCGGCGCAACACCACGCCCATTTTGATGCTCACGGCGCTCGACGAAGTTGAGGAGCGCGTGAAAGGCTTGAATCTCGGAGCGGATGACTATCTTCCCAAGCCCTTTGCTTTTGAGGAGCTACAAGCGCGGGTAGCGGCGCTGCTACGGCGGGAGCGCCTGCAGCGGCGGCGGCATATTAAAGTGGCGGATATCGAGATAGACACCGAGGCGCAGGAGGCCACGCGCGGCGGCCACCCCCTCGCTCTCACCCCCCGCGAGTACGAACTTTTGGCGGCGCTCGCCAGCCGCGAAGGCCACGTGATCAGCCGTGAGGCGATTCTCGCTGCCTGGGGCGACCCCGACTCGGCCTCGAACACGGTGGATGTGCACGTTGCGGCGCTGCGACGAAAGATAGACGGGGGACGGGACGAGAGCCAGAAGCTCATTCATACGGTGCACCGGCGTGGCTATATTCTGCGGGAGCCCTCCCCTGTCCCCCGTAATAATGAAGGAGCTCTGTGAGGATCTCGGTTCGCACGCGCCTGACCATCGGCAGTGTCAGTCTCCTCGCGCTGGCGCTGCTTGCCTTTGCGGGCGCGACGCGCTTTGTGGTAGGGCGGGTGCTCTGGGGGCGGCTGGACGAGATGCTGATCCAGCAGGCAAAACACGACGCAGAGCGCATGGCCCGGCGCGGCCCCACTGGCCCAGACGGCCCCGCAGGACAAGGACGCCCCCCACGCGGCTTTGACGGGCCGCCAGGAGCCCCGCGCCCCCGTCCTGCCGAGCTTGGGTTGCTCCTCCAACCACGCCACTGGAACTTCGACAACGACGATACCGATGGCCAGACGCCCTGGTCCACGGCGAGTCTTGGTACAGTAAAAACAGGCATCGCGGTGTTTGGCAAGGGGGAAGAGGACGGCATGGAGCTGCGTACCTACACCTTGCCTCTCACCGATCCTGAGGGCCACACGCACAGCGCGGTTCAGACGGCGATTCCTACCGGCCCCACCGAAGCGGCGCTGGCCTCAGTGACCTACAGCCTCGTGCTACTCCTGCCGGTACTTTGCCTCGTCGCGGGCCTGGGTGGGCTCTGGCTGACGAGCCGGGCGCTGGCTCCCATCCGTCAGCTCACCGAGGCCGCCAGCCATATCGAGGCCGAGAATCTCGCCGAGAATCTGCCCGAACCGGGCGGCGGTGATGAGCTGGACCAGCTCACAAAGATGCTCAACCGCTCCCTGTCACAGCTTAACGATGCCTTCACGCGCCAGAAACAGTTCACGTCGCACGCCAGCCATGAGCTGCGCACCCCACTCGCAACCATCAAAACAGCCCTGGGTCTGCTCCGCCGCTCCGATCTGCCCCCCGCCCTGCGCGACGAGGCCATTGCCAGCGCCGACGATGCCACCGACCGCGCAAACCGGCTTGTTGGTGATCTGCTCTTTCTGGCTCGCTCCCAGAAAGGCGTCCTCCCCGTTCGCCGCACGGAAGTCCGGCTCGCCGAGGCACTTCGAGCCGCCGTTCCTGCTCCAGCGACGCTGGAGGTCTTCCCCACCCTCACGTTCGCCACGGACCGCGATCTTCTCGTGCGCCTCGTGAGCAATTTAGTGAGCAACGCCCTGCGGCACACGCCCCCCGAGGGAAAAGTGGCCGTCCACGCCACGCGCGACGGCACCACGCTCGTGCTCACGGTCTCCGACACGGGCTGTGGGATCGCGCCGGAGCATTTGGAGAAGCTCGGCCAGCCCTTCTTTCGCCCCGACACCGCCCGCACCCGTGACGACGGTGGCGCGGGGCTGGGCCTCTCCATCTGCCACGCCATCGCAGCGGCACTGGGAGGAACTCTCACCATTCAGAGCACGCCCGGCAAAGGCACCACAGTCACCGCAACGCTACACTAAACGCAAATTTATACCCCACGGCGGCGTGGGCCAAAATATCGTTGAAGTGAATGGCTTCGGCGCGGACGAGTTTTTCGTACTCATTGACGAGCTTTCCGGCCTCGCCATGAAGCGCGGGGTTGTCGGTGGCAACCGAGATGGCGACTCCGGCGGCGGCGCAGCGCTCGAAGACGGGGCGGAGCTCGGCTAAATCTTGCAGGGTGTTGGTGCGCAGATACGTTGTCGGGCAGACTTCTAGGCAAATATTCCTGGCGGCGAGCTCGGGGAGCAAGTCGGGGCGGTGGAGCGCGATCTGAATGCCGTGGCCGATGCGCTCTAAGTAGGGAAAGAGGCTCGGGTGGATGTCGGCAGGGTCGGACTCGGCCATGTGCGCCGTGGTGTGCAGCCCCAGAGATCTTGCCTCGGCGTAGAGCTCGGCCCACTGATCCAACGTCGGGCCACCGGGCTGGTACGGGCCCGCGAGATCCACGGCGACGACTTCCGGAAGAGCTTTGGCGAGTGCGATAATCTGACGGTTGAGCGCGGGCGTAAAGCCACGGTCCATGCACAGGATAAACGCGGTACGAATCGGAAACTCGGTCTGGGCGGCGTGGATGACTTGCAGTGCGGCCTCAGGCATGAGGGCGAGGCGCTCGGCTTCGGGGAGGCCAATGGGCGTGCGCTTGTAGGGGTTGAAGCGCAGCTCCAAATAATCGAGCGCCTCGAAGACTGCCGCGCCACGCACCGCGCGGTGCGTGAAGTAGGCCAGCTCCTCGGCTTGCAGTTCCTCGACCAGATGGTGCACGCTCAGGTAGTCGGCGAGGTCGGTAAAAGGACGGTTGAAGAAGTACGAAAAAGCGGCGTAGTCCGGGAACTGTGCCCGGAGCCGCGCTGCGGTTGCCGTCTGGCGACCGTGCTTCTCAATCCAGCCCCAGAGAATACGTGCGTGGGTCGCGCCCCCCAGGTGCCGGTGCAGGTCAGGAAAGTTCACACAGCGATTGTACTCTAAATCCGCATGAGGGGGATGCCCAGCTCACGCTTCGCAAGAATGTCCAGAAGTGCTGCCTGCGCCATTTCTTTATCGTCGTAGTAGGCCAGCATCTGTGGCTTGCCCCCAATCTCCACTTTAAGCGCGGCCCCCGAACCAGTGACTTCGATA